>JBILKS010000164.1:0-4117 GCA_044376595.1 Ilumatobacteraceae bacterium
ACGTTGTTGGGTGTCGGCGCTGTGATGTCGAGTGACTATCGACGTCAGCGTTGGACTGCGTTTTTCAACCTCGAAGAAACAAAGGGCCACTACGGCTATCAGGTGTATCAATCGATGATCAGCATCGCCAATGGCGGGCTCACCGGCGTTGGCGTGGGTGAGGGTGCCGGCAAGTGGGGCTACGTGCCGCTGGCTCACAGTGACTTCATCTTTGCCATCATCGCCGAGGAATTCGGTCTCCTGGGCGTGATTGCGGTGCTGGGGATGTTCCTCGGTCTCGTTCTTTTCGGAATTCAGGCAGCTTTGGGGGCAAGAGACGTCTTTGGTGCCCTTCTGGCTGGTGGAATTACGGCATGGTTCGGCGTCCAGGCATTCATCAACGTGGGTGGGGTCACTGCAACCATGCCGGTCACCGGTCTGACACTTCCGTTCATCTCGTACGGAGGCAGTTCGCTCCTCGTGTCGATGGCGGCGGCGGGCCTGCTGTTGAACGTCGCGCGCAACATGAAGTGAGTCGGCGATGACCACCGCACGACGTGTGGTGATTGCCGGTGGCGGCACGAGCGGCCACGTGCTTCCCGCACTTGCGATCGCTGAGATGCTGGAAGACCACGGCTTCTTGCCCGAGAACATCCACTTCGTCGGCACATTGCGGGGCATCGACGCAGAGTTGCTCGCCGACACCGAGTATCCCCACACACTCCTCGCCGTCACAGGCCTTCGACGTTCTTTGTCGCTTGCTTCCCTTCGCCACAACATCGAGATGATTCGCGCCCAGCGTCGCGCCCTGCGGTCGATGCTGAGATTCATGCGCGATTGGCAACCGGATGTGGTGGTGTCGGTCGGGGGATACGGAAGTCTCGCGCCGATGTCGGCGGCCAGCAGACTGGGCATCAAGACGGTGGTGGTGTCGTACGACTCGCGTCCCGGGCTTGCCACCAAGCGTCAGGCGCGCGGTGCCACCGTGGTGACACGTGCCGACAACAGTTCACCTCTGGAAGATGCTGTGGTGGCCGGGGCGCCGGTGCGCAGAAGCCTGCGAGAGCTCGACATTGCCGCGTACCGGAGTGAGGCACGCAGCCGACTCGGACTTCCCGTTGATGCCTTCGTGGTGGGTGTGGTCGGCGGGTCACTTGGCTCTGGCTTGCTGAACGAGGCCGTGGGCGACGCTGTGGGTGATCATCGCGCCGGCGACATTCACTGGCTCCATGTCTGTGGTGAGCGTTTCGCTGCGTCCGCTCCGCCAGTGGCGAGTCCGCGACACCACCGCGTGGCCTACATGTCGGACATGGCGGGCTTTTATTCAGCGTGCGACATTGTGGTGTGCCGGGCTGGTGCCAGCACGATGGCCGAGTTGGCAACGCTCGGGGTGGTCGGGATCGTCGTGCCCTGGGCGGGGGCAGCCGAGAATCATCAGGAACACAATGCCCGCGTGCTCACCGATGCCGGAGGAGGGGTGTTCGTCAGTGAGTCGGACTTTTCCGCAGGGAGGCTGATCGACGAGGTGGTTGCACTTCGCGACGCACCGGCTCGACGCTCGGAGATCGCTCGGGTTGCCCGCGGGATCGGAGTCTTGCACCGTGACGGAGTAGTGGGATCAGTGATCGCCGATCTGGTGGGCGCTCGCCCGACGGCTCGCGGCGGACTGTTGCTCGATGCGAGCAAGCGAGTGCACGTGGTGGGAATCGCAGGACCCGGGATGAGTGCGCTGGCCCGCGCCTTGCACGGAATGGGACATCGTGTGTCGGGCAGCGACATCAAGGAATCCGAAGTGGTCGACCAGTTGCGCAGCGAGGGGATCGACGTCACCGTTGGTCATCGTGCGGCGTTGGTGGATGGTTGCGACGCTGTATGTGCTTCGACCGGCGTACCTGTCGACAACATCGAGATGGCCGCCGCAAGGAAGTTGGGTATTCCCGCCCTGACGCGTGCCGAGATGCTGGCTGCCGTGTGTGCGCAAGCGTCGACCCTGGGGGTTGCCGGAACACACGGGAAGACCACCACCACGTCTTTGCTCTCGGCGATGTTGGGCGGTGGCTCGGGGCGTTGTGGCTTCGTTGTCGGCGGCGACGCCCCTGATCTCGGTACGAATGGACGTTGGGCTCACGGTGGTCTATTCGTTGTGGAAGCCGACGAAAGTGACGGCACCCACGAGGCATTGCCCTTGAGTGGTGCGATCATCACCAATGTCGACATGGATCATCTCGATCACTTCGGAACCTTCGAAGGCATTGTCGAGAGCTTCGGACGTTTCGCGCGGAACGTGAACGGACCGGTGGTGCTGTGTGTCGACGACCCCACATTGGCCACGCTCGCGAACGATCTTCGGCACCGGGGCGTCGCCGTGTACACCTACGGATCGAGCGATGCGGCAGAGATGCGATTGTCGGAGATCCGTCAAGAAGGCGAGTACCTCGCATATCGCGTGACGCCACAAGGCATCGCAGTAGGCCTGTTGCCCGCCGGCGGGGTGGACGTGATGGTGCGCGCCCAGGGCCGCCACAACGCATTGAACTCCACTGCGGCGATGACTCTGGCGCTGTTGCACGAAGTGCCCCTGGGAGAGATTCTCCGCGTGCTCCGTGACTTTGCTGGTGTCGGTCGCCGCTTCGAACTGCGCGGTCGACGAAATGGTGTCACGTTCATCGATGATTACGCACACGTTCCAACCGAGATTGCGGCGCTCCTTCGCAGTGCACGCGAGGGCGAGTTTGCCGGGCGGCGACTCGTGGCTGTGTTTCAGCCCAATCGCTACCACCGCATGGCCCAGATGTCCCCCGAATATCGTGATGCGTTCCTCGATGCTGATGTCGCGGTGATTACCGACATCTACGCATCGGGAACTCCGAAGATCGAGGGCGTCACCGGCAAGTTGGTGGTCGACGCGATTCGAGCCGCCCATCCGGCCCAACGTGTCGAGTGGATGGCTGCGCGTGGCGATCTGATCCGAGGCGTCACGTCCCTGTTGCGTGACGGCGACGTGTGCGTGTCGTTCGGCTGCGGCGACATCGAGTCGTTTCCCGACGAGGTGATGGTGGAAATGGCCCTGAACGATCTTGCCGTCACACTTCGTTCGGCGGGGATGAAGGTGGAAGATGACGCACCGTTGGGTGAGCGCACCACGTACAAGACCGGCGGGCGGGCCCGATACGGAGTCGACATCACGTCCGCCGAGGAACTCGCGTCCTTGGCTTCGATCCTTGCTTCTGCTCAGCCCGTGCCGGTCATCGTTGTGGGTCGTGGAAGCAACATGCTGGTGGCAGACAGCGGGTTCGCGGGACTTGCAGTGACGCTCGGAGAGTTCGCGTCGTACGTGCACGTCACGGATCGGAATGATGCGGCGTCATCGCACGTGGTGGTGGAGATCGGGTCTGCCACGCCTCTGCCCGTGGCGGCACGTCAACTGAGCACTCTCGGTATCACCGGATTCGAATGGGCTGTAGGGGTGCCGGGCACCGTTGGCGGAGCAGTGCGGATGAACGCCGGGGGTCACGGAGCCGACATGACCCGCGCCCTGCGAGAAGTGGACATTTTCAGCCTGCGCACGGGCCATCGCAGGTGGGTGCCAGCTGGCGAACTGGGCTTGCGCTTCCGTGGTTCGGATTTGTCCCATCATCACGTGGTGTGCGCCGTGCGTCTGGAGCTCGCTTCGTCGACACCCGGGTGTGGAGATGTCGCCATTGCCGAGATCGTGAAGTGGCGACGCGAGAATCAGCCCGGCGGGCAGAACGCCGGCTCTGTGTTCGTGAACCCTGACAACGGAGCACGGTCCGCGGGGGAAATCATTGATCGGCTGGGGCTTCGAGGTCTCACGGTTGGCGGCGCGTCGGTGAGTACGAAGCATGCCAACTTCATTCAGGCCGAGCCCGGAGCCTCCTCCGGTGACGTACTGAAGGTGATGGCCGAAGTGCACCGTCGTGTCTTCGAAGAAACAGGATTGTCGCTGCACAGCGAGGTGCGTCTCGTGGGGTTCGGCCCGGGTCTGGCCTTTGTCGATGACACGCATTTCGATGCGAGAAGTGACAGGCTGGACGCCTACCTGAAAGACCACCGATAGGGATTTCGCGTAGCCACCGCAGATGACTGACAACGATCACACGAACGAACCCGACAACGT
>JBILKS010000165.1:0-4104 GCA_044376595.1 Ilumatobacteraceae bacterium
GAAAAGTTGCTCTTCCGCATGCTCAAGTCGTTGGCTCCGCCCTCAACCAAGTAACCGCTGTACCAACTCTTCCGGTTTGCCGTTGCAGGCATCGAGGTCTGTCGGGCCAAGAACCAACGACCATGCACCGTTGTCGTTGCGAATCACTGCGGGAAGTGTTCTCGCTGCGGCAAGTTGCTCTGGGGTCGCTTCGTCGCGATGGACGAGATCCCACGTGATGTCGGCGGCTTGGCATGTGGTGTCGAAGGTCTTCTTGCGGCCGGTCCACCCGTGGGTGATGTCGCACAGTGCACAACTGCCGCGGCCGGCCATCTTCTTGGCCACGTAACTGATCTCGCCGAACAAGGTTCCGTCGGCGTTGTAGATGCCAACGAAATGCACGATGTTTCCCGGTCTCCGCGTTACCCGAACATGACGGTGCGGTTGTTCCACACCAACACACGATGTTCCACATGCGCGCGCACGGCACGAGCCAGCACCACGGTTTCCAGATCGCGACCGCGACGGGTGAGTTCGGCAACGTCGTCGCGGTGCGACACGTGAGCCACGTCTTGTTCCAGAATCGGCCCTTCGTCGAGGTCGCTGGTCACGTAGTGGGCGGTGGCGCCGATGATCTTCACGCCGCGGTCGTGCGCCTGGCGGTACGGGTTGGCGCCGATGAAGGCCGGAAGGAACGAGTGGTGGATGTTGATCATCTTTCCGTACCACTTGTCGGCGAACCACGGGGGCAGCACCAACATGTAGCGGGCGAGAATCACGAGGTCGAGGTTCAACGAATCGAGCAAATCGGAGACGCGCTTTTCCTGATCGGCGCGGGCCGCCTGCTTGTCTTCGGGCGTGGCGGCTTCGTTCACACCAAGATGCTCGTAGCGATAGCCGAACGCTTCCACCAACTGGCGACTGTCGTTGTGGTTGGAGATCACCGCTTGGATGTCGAGGCCCAGGTCGCCGTAGCGCGATCGCGTGAGCAGATCCGACAAGCAGTGCACGGTCTTCGACACCAGGATCGCCGTGCGCGGACGCCACGGGAGCTCGTGGAACGAATAGGTCATGGCGTACTTGTCGGCGATGGGGCCGAAAGCCGTGGTGAAGAAGTTCAGGTCTCGCTGGCCGGCGTGGGTGAACTCCACACGCTGGAAGAAGGCGCCATCGTGGTGGTCTGTGTGCTGTTCGGCGTGAACAATGTTGCCGCCGTTCATGGCCACCCAACCCGCTACATCTGCCACGATCCCCGACGTATCGGGGCAGGAGATGAGGAGAACGGTTGTTTTCACAAAGTGGAGACGATGGGAATCGAACCCACGACCTCCTGCTTGCAAAGCAGGCGCTCTACCAATTGAGCTACGTCCCCGTTAGGCGAGTGGAAGGTTATCGGGAGGAGAGATGTTTTTCTCGGCGCGAAGAGTTGCCAAAACTGCATGCAGTTGCGCCGAAAACCCTCCGATGATTGGGGGATGGGCATAGGTTGTGGCCATGAGCGCCCAGAACAGAACCCCGATCACCCGTATGGGTCTGCAGATCCCCTTGTTCACGTATCCGGGGGGTGGCTCCGACACGATGTTCGACACCGTTGCCGGCATTGCCAAGGCCGGCGAAGCGGCCGGGTTCGACTCGGTGTGGGTGATGGACCACTTCTATCAACTGCCCGGGTTGGGCCAGCCCGAAGAGCCCATGTTCGAGGCGTATTCCTTGCTCACCGCACTGGCCGCCGTGACCGAGCGCGTGAAGTTGGGGGCCATGGTGGGCGGCGTTACGTATCGCAACCCGGCATTTCTGGCCAAGACCGTCACCTGTCTCGACGTGATCTCGAAGGGTCGCGCTATCTGGGGCATCGGCGCAGGCTGGTTCGAGTTGGAGCACGACGCCTATGGGTATGAGTTCGGCACGTTCACGGATCGCTTCGAGAAGTTGGAAGAAGCACTGCAGATCGCCAAGAGCATGTTCGTCAACGACACCACCACTTTCGACGGCAAATGGTTCAGCGTCAAAGACGCCTTCAACGTGCCTCGGCCCGTTCAGGCTGGCGGGCCACCCGTGTTGATCGGCGGAAGCGGCGAAAAGAAGACTCTGCGGATGGTGGCCCAGTACGGCGATGCCTGCAACGTATTCGGCAACCCGCAGCAGGTACGCCACCTGATGGGTGTACTCGACGGCCACTGCGAGGCGCTGGGGCGCGACCCCCGGTCGATCACCCGCACGCGCTTGGGCACATTGGTGGTGGGCAAGACCTACGAAGATGCGATGGGTCGCATCGCCAAGCGTTACGGCGTGTCGTCCCTCGACGACTTGAAGGGCGAGCGCATGGAGCGGATGAAGGCGATGATGATCATCGGCGACCGCGACACGGTGGGTGAAGAGGTGTCGAATCTGCTCGATGCCGGCCTTGATGGTCTCATCTTCAACCTGCCCGACGCCTACGACCTCGACACCGTGCACTTGGCCGGCGAGTTCCTTCGCCCCTTGTTGGCGAAGTAAGCGGCATGACGAACGAGGGCGATGTTTCGGCGCAAAATGTTGCGAATTCTGCACACCACGGCGCCGAAAACCCTCCGTCGTGCATGGTGTACGACGACTCGTGCGTCATGTGCTCGGCTGCGGCGCGCTGGGTGGAGAAGAACACCGACCTGACGCTTGTCCCCGGGTCGACATCGTCACTGTCGGCTGATGATCTCGATCGATCCGTGTGGTTGGTGAACGAGGGCGAAACCCGAAGTGAAGCACTGGCGGTGGCCGGGATCCTTCGCCGTTCGCACCGATGGTGGTGGCGTGCATGCGGGACCGTGTTGAGCCTGTGGGGTGTTCGTCACGTGGGCAACGTGGTGTATCGCTTCGTGGCGCGTAATCGTCACCGTTTCCTGAAGGCACGGGGGTAATCTCGCCTGCATGGCAGGCGAACTCATCTATGCATTCCGGGTGATGCGCCTGCCGTTGCTCGACGCGGGTGGCGCCACCATCGGCCGCCTGGAAGACGTTGTCGTGGTGCCCGGCCGGGCCGCCACGGCCCCTCGCGTGCTGGGTTTCGTGGCCAACAGCCAGCGCCGGCGCATCTTCGTCAATGCCAACCGGGTGGCCTCCCTCGACAACTCGGGTGCCCGCTTGAAGAGCTGGGACGTGGACTTCCACCCCTTCAAGCCCAAGGAGGGTGAGCGACTGTTGAAGATGAACGTCATCGACCAGCGCGTGGGCGACGAAGTTGTCAGCGACGTGGCCCTGCGCCCGCGCGAAGACGGCCGCTCGCATGGTTGGGAAATCGCCAAGGTCCGTCTGGCTCGACGCAGCACCCTGCGACGTCGGCCCACCTATCGGTTGGTCGACTGGAATGCCGTGCCGGTGTTGTTTGCCGCCGAAACCGAGATGGCCGCCGAAGCAGCACGCCTGCGCGACATGCACCCCTCCGACGTGGCGGGTTTCGTGCGCGCGTTGCCCGTTGTCCAACGCCGGCAGTTGGCCGACGCCATGGACGACGAACGCTTGGCCGACCTGTTGGAAGAGTTGCCCGAAGCCGAACAGCTGCGCCTCATCGAAGGTTTGGATCTCGAGCGACTCATGAACGTGCTCGACGAAATGGAATACGACGACCTGGCCGACTTGCTGGCCGAGATGCCGGCCACGCAGCGCACCCGGATTCTCGAAGAGATGGACGAAGAAGAGGCTGCGGTCATGCGCCAACTTCTCTCGTATCAAGAAGGCACTGCAGGTGCATTGATGACCCCCGACATCATCGTGCTGGGGCCCAATGCCACCGTGGCCGAGGCGCTGGCACACATTCGCGACCCCGAGTGGTTGGTGTCCATTGCCGCACAGGTGTTTGTCACCAACCCACCGTTCCGTGCGCCCACCGGCCGATACCTGGGTGTCGTGCACTTCCAGCGTTTGCTGCGCGAACCACCGAGCATGGAACTGGGTCGCTGTCTGGAACAAGAAGCCACCGTGTCGCCCGACATGTCGGATCGCGAAGTGGCCGAAGTGTTGGCCTCTTACAACATGATGGCCATGGGCGTGTGCGACTCGGCCGATCGCTTGCTCGGCGCCATCACCGTCGACGACGTGCTCGACCGCACGCTGCCCGCCGACTGGCGTCAACGTCGCAGGCAGGCCGCGCCA
>JBILKS010000166.1:0-3970 GCA_044376595.1 Ilumatobacteraceae bacterium
CCGGCAGCCCACCGATTCCGCTGGATGACCGCCTGGGACACCCAGAACGACGACGTGGACGCCTTCGTTGGTGCAGTGCGGGCAGCCACCCACTTCTCGAATGGGTAATTGACCCCCCAGTTAGTTAGGACTAGTGTGACGACGTTGGTGGCTGCGCCCCCAACGAACACGTGAGTGACACTTGTCGAGCCAGCGGAGGGGACCATGGCGGCAGTAGAAACGTATTCGCGACGCGAGTTCAGCGTAGAGCAGTGGATGAACCAAGGTTCGTGTCGTGGTTTGACATCGGTCTTCTTTCCGCCCGCTGCCGAGCGCCCCCAGGCTCGCGAGCGTCGTGAAGCAATGGCCCGCCAGGTGTGTCTCGAGTGCATCGTGCTGAATGAATGCCGTACTTTTGCGCGTGAGAATCACGAGTACGGATTCTGGGGCGGTGAGTCCGAAGAGGAACGTCATGCCGCGGGATACCACTTGATCGCACCCATTGGCGTGCGTTCGCGCGTTGCCAGCTGATTCGTGCTTCACTAGACGTCGATGGACGTCTCCCCGGAACGAGTGGTTCATGCCGCGTGGAGCGGCCTCGAAGACTCTCGCGCCATCGTGTCGATCGACGAGATCTCGGCCAATGTGTCGACAAACCACGTGTATCGAGTTCGCCTGTCCGATGGCATCGACATCGTGTGCAAGGTGTCGTCGTACGGTTCGTATTTTCTCTTCGCCGAAGACCACGACCGTCTCTATCGGTGCGCAAAGTTCCTTCGCACCGAGCCCGGACTCGAACGATGGGCGCCATTCCTCGCGAACGTTCTCGAGAAAGAGGGTCGGCCGTACACCTGGTACGACGGTTCCATCTGGGCGGTCTTCTACGAGTACGTCCCGCGGGCCGATTCGTTGCCCAAGATCCTCACCGACATCCAGATCGACAACCTCGGTCGGGAAATTGCTTCTTTCCATGCGGCGTGTGCACCGCTGGCGAAGATTTTGCCTCCCACTTCCAACTCGGCCAAAGGCGACCTAATTCACCTGTTGGATCTGCTCGAAAGTCCTTTTGCCCCGAGGAACTTCAATCTTCTGCCCGAAGATGTGGGGGTACTCCACAAGGACACGCATCTTCTGCTCACGCAGATGGAGGCCCTGCATTACGACGAGTGGCCGCGCATCCCGGTCTTGATCGATTGGAATCTCGGCAACTTCTCCGTGGTATTCAACGACGCGAGTGAGCAGTCGTTTTCTCTGTTCAGTCGGTGGGACTACGACTGGTTCCGCCTCGAGTCACGCATGCTCGACTTCTACTTCCTCTCTCGGGTCAGCAGTAGCACGGGTGACCGCACCAGTTTCACGTATGCGCCTCACACGCTGCTTGAACCGCGCTTCGTGCGACTTCTGAAGGCCTACCACGAGGTCAATCCCCTCTCGGCCGACGAAGTGCGCTTCCTTCCGCACGCGTACCGTTTCTTTCTTCTGAATTACGTGATCAGGGAAGGTGCGCGCTTCTTTCGAGACGACTTGTGTCGACAGTTCCGCGAGGAAGTTGCCCGGCGCTATCTCCGGCAGGTTGCCACCCTGGACTTCGAGCCGTTGGTGTCAGCGCTGAAGCTGTAGCGCCAGCCAACCCTCGAGAGATTCTTCGCCCACCACTCGGAAGCCCAGTGCCGCATAGGCAAGGGTGATGTCGCTCCGGCGTGTTTCGTTGAAACCACTCAAAATGAGAGTTCCGTTGGGTGACACGCGTGCGGCAATCTCAGGGGCATCGGTCAACAGCACCGGTGCCAAGATGTTGGCCAACACCAAGTCGTAGGTTCCTGTTGCGACACGCACGTCGCCGTGCAGCGAAAAGATTTGCCCTGCGACCCCGTTGATTTCGGCATTGTGACGGGTGGCCTCGATGGCAGAAGGGGCAATGTCCACCGCCGTGGCCGTCGTCTCGGTGTGCAGAACCAGAGCGATCGAAAGAACACCGGACCCACAACCGAGATCGAGGACGCGTGCGACCGATGTGGATCGGGCATGGAGACGAGCGAGTCGCAATGTGGCTCGTGTGGTGGGATGGTCGCCCATCCCGAATGCGCCACCCGGGTCGATCAAGATTGTGAGACTGCTCCGGTCGGCGGTCGACTGCGGCTTCCACGACGGCACGATGAGAATGTCGTCGATGGCAATGGGCACGGCGAACTCGCGCCAGGTGTCGGCAACCTGTGCATCGACTTCACGAACTCCGACACTCCAACCACGTGCCATGGTCCCGACATGGGGATCGAGTGCAACGGCCGAGTGGTAGGCGCCGAGCGGGTCGGCTCCGAAGTCGGTCGACAGCCTCACCGTCTCACTGGCCAGTCCAGCGGGAAGTTCTTCCACGGCTTGGGCACCGTGTCTCCACAGAAAATCCGCGGCAATCTCAGATTCATCGCTCGGCACGGCGACCACGAGCAAGTGGTAGCGATCAGCCATCGATACGGCGAAGTTCCTTGGCGAAACGCTTGGTCTTGTGAACGTACGAAGCAACGCCGAGTGCGATGTCCCCCGCGCGGGCTCGATCCGGCTTGATGACGGCGGGTGCGCCTACGGCGAGTGCGCCGGCCGGTACCACGGTGCCGTTCAGAACGACTGCATTCGCGGCCACGATGGCGCCAGTGTGCACGACTACCTGGTGCAGAACCACAGCACCCGAAGAGACCTGGGCACCATCTTCGATGGTGCATCCTTCGAGGTGCACGATGTGCCCGATGACGCAATCGCTGCCAACCTTGGTGTGGTACATCGGGGTCGTGTGAACCACCGTTCCGTCCTGGATGCTTGTCCGCTCGCCGATCACGATCTCCCCCTCGTCGCCGCGCAAGACCGCTCCGGGCCAAATGCTCGACTCTGCACCCACGGTGACGCTGCCGATGATGACGGCCTCGGGGTGGACGAAAGCAGTGGGATGAATGGAGGGAATCTGGTCTCCGAGTGCGTAAATGGCCACGTCACGAGACTAATGGGGGCATTGGCAATACGGCGGTTTCAGCCGTTAGCGTTGCCTACCTATGTCGCGCCGTATCGAGATCGAACTCACCAGTAGCCGCCCAGACGGAACATGGACGTGGCGTGCAGCCGGTGCCCGTGAACCGAAGGGAGTTCTCGACGGTGGACTGCTCGGCAATTCGACAAAGGTCGGAGATGTCGTCAAGGTCGACGCCGACTTCGATGTCGATGGCATCACGGTGCTCAGCGTCGTCGGTGGCAAGGCGCGGATCGAAAAATCGAATCGGCTCGAGCTCCTTCCGTCCGACAAACCATTCAAGCCGGTTGTCGAAACGAGAGCGCCACGAGTCGAACGGCCGCGACGCGACGACAAGCGCGGTCCGAAAAAAGAGGGTGCCACCGATGCCGATGGCAAGAAGCGCCGTGGGCCTTTCACTCCTCCGCCGGAGTTGCCGCAGCGTCCGAAAGCAAAGCGCCTGAAGCCCGGACGTCGCCACCGCACAGAAGTTCTCGCCTCTCTGCCCGAAGCCCAACGGCCCATCGCCGAACGCGTTTTGCAGGGCGGTATTCCCGCAGTGCGCACAGCCGTTGCCGAACAGAACAAGGTTCTCGCTGCCGAAGGCAAGGAAGTGATCCCGGCCGACGGTTTGGTCAGCATGGCCGAGAATCTGTTGCCGAAGTTGCGCGTGGCGGAATGGCTTGATCGGGCCGACGCCGCTGTTGCCGACATCGAGCACCTGGATCTGCGCGACCTTCGTTCCGTCGTCACGTCGGGCGATGATCCCGCCATCGCACGCGACGAGTCCACACGCGCCATCGCAGTTCGTCTGAAGGCGGGCCTTGCGGCGCGCCAAGAAGCCGACATGCTCGACTGGCTCACCGACATTGATGCGGCCATTGGCGTGGGACGTACCGTTCGCGCACTCAAGCTTTCGTCGCAGCCACCCAAGGCTGGATCGCCGTTTCCGGCCGAACTTGCCGGCCGTTTGGCCCAAGCCGCTTCCGCGGCACT
>JBILKS010000010.1:0-12148 GCA_044376595.1 Ilumatobacteraceae bacterium
TGCTGTGTCGTGATCCACGAACTGTTCGGCAAGCGGAGTGATGAACGAGGTAGCCATGCGGATGACCCGTGGCACGCCATCGACCGTGAGTTCGGCCAAAGCCTCGCCGCGCTCGCTGGCCAAAGTGCTCGCCAGACTCTCGTCGTCGCGCAGGGCGCGACTGGCCAACACAATGCAACGTGTCAACAGGTCGGCAAGATCGCCGGCCCCGATGGCCTCGAAGCGCAATGCTTCGAAGAAGGCCTCGAGGTCACGCACTCGCATGGCCTCGAACAAGACGTCGCGCCCGCCGGGGAACAACCGGTAGATGGTGGCTCGCGACACACCCGACTCGGCGACGATGTCGTCGACTGTGACCTTGGACAGACCGATGCGGTTGATGCAGTTCCGCGTGGCGTCCAGGACGACGTCGCTGTCGTGACTCATGGATGAGACACTATGGCCTATTTCGTCTCAAAGTCAAGACAGACGTCACATCATCTTGGCACTCGCCGGGGATTGCACCTGCCGCTAATCCCGACCAAACTGGTCGGGCTTTTGTCAGGCGGGAGTGATATATGTTTCCCTCCTCTGACGAGACGCAACCATCTACCCCACAAAGGACCCCACCCACATGCGTAACCGTTTTGTCCCCTTTGCCAGCGTCGCCATCGCCGCTGGTTTGTTCCTTGCCGCATGCGGCAGCGACTCCGAGTCGTCAACGGCCGACACAGCCGCAGAGACGACTGAAGAAACCACAACGCCAGACACGACTGCAACAGAAGACGCAGCGGCATCCGATGCCGCTGGTACCGGCAACGAATGCACCGCTGGAAAGACCCTGGAAGAGGGCAAGCTCGTCATCGGTACGGGTGCACCGGCATTCTCACCGTGGGTCGAAAATGACGCACCCGAAAGTGGCGAAGGCTACGAGGCCGCAGTTGCCTACGCAGTGGCCACCGAACTCGGCTTCGGCAGTGACAGCGTCTCATGGGTGCGCACCACGTTCGACGAAGCCATTCAGCCAGGCGCCAAGAACTTCGACTTCAACCTGCAGCAGTACTCGATCACCGACGAGCGCAAGAAGACCGTGTCGTTCAGCGATCCGTACTACACCAGCAACCAGGCCATCGTGGGCTTCCCCGATTCGGCTGCCGCTGGCGCCACCACCATCGCCGACTTGAAGGACGTGAAGTTCGGAGCACAATCCGGAACCACCAGCCTTGACTTCATCACCAATGTGATCAAGCCTTCCACCGAGCCGTTCGTCTACGACGACAATGCCGGCGCGAAGGCAGCACTCGAGGCCAAGCAGGTTGATGCAATCGTTCTCGACCTTCCCACCGCGTTCTACGTGAGTGCAGTGGAAATCGAAGGAAGCAGCCTGATCGGTCAGTTCCCCGCCAGCGCATCCACCGACGGTGACGAGTTCGGCTTGGTCTTCGACCTCGACAACCCGCTCGTCGAGTGCGTGAACATCGCCCTTGCGGCCATCAAGGACTCGGGCGTTCTCGCCGAGGCCGAGCAGAAGTGGCTGTCGGACACCACCGGTGTTCCCGTCATCGCCGCTGAGTGACCACTCCCCCAACGTCGACTTCCTCGCAATCGAATGGCTCGCCGCGCACATCCGCGCGGCGAGCCTTCGAGGAACGCCAACGCCGACGTTCATTGACCATCGCCACGGCGAGCACTCTGCTCGTCATTGCCGCGATCGTCATCTTCGTTCCGCGCATGCCGCGCTGGGATCGTGTCAAGCAATCGTTTTTCAGTGGCGAACAGTTTGCTGATTCATTCCCACGCCTCCTCGAGGCATTCGTTCTCGACATCAAGATCTTCGCGTGGTCGGTTCCGATCATTCTTTCCTTCGGGATGCTGGTGGCCCTCACCCGTGTCAGCCGCAACCCCGCCCTTTTCCCGATTCGCGCACTCTGTGTCATTTACGTCGACATCATGCGCGGGGTCCCCGTCCTTCTCTGGATCTACCTGATCGGCTTCGGCATTCCCGGTCTCGGTCTCGATCGCCCGTGGAACAGCCCGTTGCTGTGGGGCACCGTGGCATTGTGTCTCACCTACTCCAGCTACGTATCCGAGGTCTTTCGCTCCGGCATCGAGAGCGTCCATGAAAGTCAGCGCGCGGCCGCGCGGTCACTTGGCCTCAGTCATCTGCAGACGCTTCGCCTGGTGATCGTGCCGCAGGGCGTTCGCAAGGTCGTTCCGCCGCTGATGAACGATCTCGTGAGTCTGCAAAAGGACGTGGCGCTGGTGTCCCTGATCGGCCCGATCGAGATTCTCCGCCAGGCAGGTATCGACAAGGCCAAGTTCGCCAACTTCACTCCGTACGTCGTTGCCGCCGTCATCTTTCTGTGCGTCACCATTCCTCTGACAAGGACGGCCGACTGGCTGATGGCTCGTGAGCGTCGGCGCACTGGCGGCACCCGGGTGGCCACGTGAGTGCCGGCTCCTCGCTCCTGTCGCTGCGCAATGTGCACAAGTCGTTCGCCGAAAACGACGTGTTGCGGGGTATCAGTCTCGACATCCCCAGCGGCCACGTGGTCACGCTGATCGGCGCTTCGGGTTCGGGAAAGAGCACTCTCCTGCGCTGCGTCAACCTGCTCGAACCCATCGACGACGGCGAAATCATTCTCGATGGCATCGACATCTCCGCGCCGGGATTCGACGCAGACTCGGCACGACGAAACATCGGCATGGTGTTCCAGAGCTACAACCTTTTTCCGCACATGTCGGTGTTGCGCAACATCACGCTCGCTCTCACACATGTTGCAAAGAACGACAAGATCCGCGCCAGGTCGACTGCCATGGATCTACTGCAGCGCTTCGGGCTGGCCGACAAGGCCAATGCGTTTCCCGAACAGTTGTCGGGCGGTCAGCAACAGCGGGTTGCCATCATTCGCGCCGTTGCGCTGAAGCCGAAAGTTCTGCTGCTCGACGAAGTCACCGCCGCACTCGACCCCGAACTGGTGGGGGAAGTGCTGGATCTGATTGCAGAGTTGCGCACCACCGGCATGACGATGGTGCTGGCCACCCACGAGATGTCCTTCGCACGAAGCATCGCCGACACCGTGTGCTTCCTCCACGAGGGCGACATTCTCGAACAAGGTTCACCCGGGGAAGTTCTCGACAGCCCCCGCAACGAGCGCACCCAGCAGTTCCTGGCCCGCACCCGCCGCGGCTGACGGCTCAGGCAGTGGGCAACTGGTAGTCGGCGAAACGGTCGCGCAAGGTCTTCTTCGAGAACTTGCCGACACTGGTCTTCGGAACCTCGTCGATGAAAACCACGTCGTCGGGCAACTGCCACTTGGCAAGACGCGGCACCAGGAACTCGATCACATCTTCCTTGGTCACGGTCTCACCATCTTTCGGCACGATGCAGGCAAGTGGCCGTTCGGCCCATCGTGGATGCGGGACACCGATCACGGCCGCCTCTTTGATCTTGGGATGAGCCATGAGTTCGTTCTCCACGTCGACCGACGAGATCCATTCCCCGCCGCTCTTGATGAGATCCTTGGTGCGATCCACGAGCCTCACGCGACCCACCGAGTCGATCGTGGCCACGTCGCCGGTGCGCAACCAACCGTCGGCAGTGAAGCTCTCGCCCGCACGCTGATCGTTGTAGTAGGTGGCGGCGATCCAGGGACCGCGACACTGGAGTTCTCCGGATGTCTCGCCATCCCACGGAACGGGGTTGACCGTGTCGGGCTCGACCACACGACACTCGACACCGAAATTGATGCGGCCCACGGTGGTGCGCAGTTCTGCTTGTTCCTCCACTGGCAGCGACAGATCTGCCGCGCTCAGCGTGCAGGTGGAAGCAATGGGGCTGGTTTCGGTCATTCCCCATGCCTGGAGAATCGGCAGACCGGTCTGCACGCGGTACGCCTCGCTGAGCGCTTTGGGTACCGCCGAGCCACCACACGGAATGGCCCGCAGTGACGACGTGTCGCGACCCTTCAATTCGGGCAACACACCCATCCAGATCGTGGGCACACCGGCCGCCACCGTGACTCTTTCGTTCACGATGAGATCAGCAATGGCCTTCCCGGACAAGTCCGGCCCTGGCATCACCAGACTCGCGCCCGATGCAACTGCGGCATGCGCAAGACCCCATGCGTTGGCGTGGAACATGGGAACGACCGGGAGTATCACGTCGCTCTCGCGAGCACCGAGACTGTCGACGGTCATGGCACCGAATGTGTGCAGGTACGTGCTGCGGTGGCTGTACACGACACCCTTGGGATTTCCCGTGGTGCCGCTGGTGTAACACATGCTGGCAGCCAGGTTCTCGTTGTCAACACGGAACTCCACCGGTTGTGCCTTGGCGAGAAGTTCCTCGTAATCGTGCACCTGCACACCGGGCAACGTGGGCATCTCACCGGGAGCATCGTCCATCACGACCAGATGCTTGACACACGTGAACGTGGGGAAGAGCGGGAGCAACAAGCCCAGAAGAGACTTGTCGGCGAAGATCACCTCGTCTTCGGCGTGATTGACGATGTAGGTGACTTGCTCGGGAAAGAGTCGGATGTTCAATGTGTGCAACACGCGCCCCGTACACGGGGCGGCGAAATAGAGTTCGAGGTGTCGCGCCGTGTTCCATGCGAACGTCGCCACGCGACCATCGGACGAAATGCCGAGATCGTCCAGGACCCCACCGAGCCTGCGCGTTCTTTCGGCCCACTCCCCGTAGGTGACCACTTCTTTGCCTCGCGGCGTCGCTGTGATCACTTTCTTGTCACGGTGGTACTTCTCCGCACGATCGAAGAGGTGAACGATGGTGAGCGGCGTGTCTTGCATCAATCCGAGCATGGCGAAACAGTACCCGTCCTGTAAGTTGCGTCCGTGCGGAAAGCCGTTCTTGCCATCACGTCCCTTCTGTTCGTCGCAGGAACCATCGGCTCCAACATCGGCCCGGCATTGGTCGACGAACGGCCACTTTTCGTTCTCACGCTGTCGTCGCGCAACCGCAACCTGTTCGGGTCGGTGCCCTTCACCTCGCCATTGCCCTATTTCCTCATCGGGTTCCTTCGCATCCTGGCGGCCGCCCTGGCCTTGTATTTCGTGGGGCGCTGGTACGGCGATCGCACCGTTCGCTGGGTCGAGAACAACGTGGGCGAGATGCCCGCCATTTACAAGTGGGTCGAACGCGCCGTGGGCCGCGCCGGTTGGCTGGCCGCCATCCTCATGCCCGGAAGCAATGTGGTCTGCGTTTTGTTGGGGCACCGCCGCATGCCCTTCCGACAGTTCATCGGGCTCATCTCAATCGGCATCGTCTTCAAACTCGTGGTGCTGCGCATCTGCGGCAACATCTTCGAAGACCAGGTGCGCTGGTTGTTGCGGTCGATCGAGGATTACCAATGGTGGGTAGTGATTGCCCTGTTCGGTCTTTCCGCCATGCAGATGCGCAAGCGGCGCCCTCTCGACCCGCCGGAACACGACGAGGTCCAACCCTCCTGAGTGCCGGGAGTTGTGCTTCTACAGCAGTGCGTCGAGACCCAAGGTGAGACCCGGGGTCGATGCAATCTTCTTGCACGCCAGAACGACACCCGGCATGAAACTGACGCGGTCGTAACTGTCGTGGCGAATGGTCAGTGTTTGTCCGGCCCCACCCAGAATCACCTCTTGGTGCGCCGTCATCCCCACCATCCGCACTGAGTGCACACGGATTCCCGCAGGCCCCTCTCCTCCGCGCGCGCCGGGGTACACCTCGTGCGTGGTGGGATCGGCTGCCCACGAACTGCTCGCATTGGCCATCCGCTCGGCCGTTGCCGTTGCCGTGCCGCTGGGAGCATCCGCCTTGGCATTGTGGTGCAGTTCGATGATCTCCGCAGTGTCGAAATACGGTGCGGCTTGTTCGGCGAACTTCATCATCAGCACCGCGCCAATGGCAAAGTTGGCGGCAATGAGACAGTTGGTCGATGTGAACGACGTGCGAAAGGTGTCGAGGTCGTCGGGTGTGAATCCAGTGGTTCCCACCACGGCATGCATGCCGTGCAACGACAGCCACGGAAGCGTGGTGCGCGCCGCACCGGCCACGGTGAAATCGACGACCACCTGACACTGGGCATCGGCCAGCGCCTTCAGTTCGGCGGCGATGGTGAGGCCGTGAACGTTCTTGCCCACATGGTGCGGATCGACTGCGGCCACCAAACTGAGTTGCGAATCGGCATGGACGGCGTCGCACACCGTGGCACCCATGCGTCCGCCGGCGCCCACCACACCCACACGAATGGGATCTGTTGCTGAAATTGTCACGACCCCGACCGTAGTCGGTCGGGGTCGTGGAACGATTCGTGAATCGTTGAGTGGATCAGCGGTGACGACGGCGTCCGCGGTCGCCACCTTCACGGTTGCGACCCGCGTCGCGGCCGGGGCCGAGATCACCGAGTTGCTCGGAGAGTTCACTTTCGAACTCATCTTCGAAGCTCACCGAGATGGCACCGTCGTCGTCGCCGGAGGGCTTCGACGAACGACGATCCTCGCGGGGTTCGCGTGACTCGCGGGGTTCACGCGGCTCACGCTCGCGGCGGGGTTCACGTGCTGCAGGAGCATCGTCGCCCCCGGCCGACTCGAAGCCCTCGCCGGTTGGTGTGAGGCTGATCTTGCCCTTGTCGTCGATGTCTTCGACACGAACTTCGATCTCGTCACCGAGTTGCAGAACGTCTTCGACGTTGTTGATGCGCTTGCCCTTGCCCAACTTGGAGATGTGCACGAGGCCGTCGCGACCGGGCAGGATGTTGACGAATGCACCGAACTTGGTGATGCTCACCACGCGACCCTTGTAAATGCCGCCGAGGTCTGCCGTGGGCGGCTGGACGATGTTCATGATGCGCTCACGAGCATCGTTGACCTTCACCGAATCGGGCGAACCAATGGTGATGATTCCGACTGCTCCGTCGTCGCTCACGGCAATGTCGGCGCCGGTCTCTTGCTGGATGGTGTTGATGACCTTGCCCTTCGGGCCGATGACCTCACCCACCTTGTCGAGCGGAATGGTGAACGACACGATCTTCGGCGCGGTTTCGGCGACTTCCGAACGCGGTGCGGCAATGGCACTGTTCATCACTTCGAGGATTGCGAGACGCGCTTCCTTTGCCTGATCCAACGCGGCGGCCAGGACATCGGCGGGAATTCCGTCGATCTTGGTGTCGAGCTGAAGCGCGGTGATGGCGTCGGCCGTACCGGCAACCTTGAAGTCCATGTCACCGAATGCGTCTTCGGCTCCGAGGATGTCGGTGAGGGTGGTGTACTTGCCTTCGGCGAACACGAGACCCATGGCGATTCCCGCAACCGGCGCCTTGATCGGAACGCCGGCATCCATCAGCGAGAGACTCGACGAACACACCGAACCCATGGAAGTGGATCCGTTGGACGCCAGCACTTCGCTGACCAGACGAATGGTGTAGGCAAACTCTTCCTGGTCGGGCACAACCGGAAGCAGTGCGCGCTCCGCGAGGGCGCCGTGACCGATTTCGCGACGCTTGGGCGAACCCACGCGACCCGTCTCACCGTTGGCCCAAGGAGCCATGTTGTAGTGGTGAATGAAACGCTTGCCCGTTTCGGGTGTGAGCGTGTCGAGCATCTGGTTCATGCGCGGCATGGCCAAGGTGCAGACATTCATCACCTGCGTCTCGCCGCGCTGGAACAAGCCGGTGCCGTGCGCGGTGGGGAGGATGCGCACTTCCGACGACACGGGACGCAGATCACGCGGGCCACGGCCGTCGATACGCATTCCCTCTTCGACGATGCGCTTGCGGACCAACTTCTTGGTGAGGCTGCGCACAGCTTCTTTCACAGCCTTTTCCTGTCCGGCGAACGGACCGGGTGCGGCTGAAGTTCCGCACAGGGCGGCAACTGTCTCGGCAGTCGCGCCGTCGATGGCCTCGTTTCGTGCGCTCTTCAACGAAATGCTGACAGCAGGCGCCAACTTGGTTGTTGCTGCGGCTTCGACTGCGGCAAACACTTCGGGCGTGTAGTCGAGTACGGGCGTGTACTGCAACGGCTCGATGGGCCCCTTGGTTGCGATGACGCTGGCGACCAACTGGCGCTGCAGTGCGATGGATTCCTTGATCCACGTTTTGGAGGCTTCGAGTCCACTGGCGAGGACGGGCTCGTTGACTTTCGGAGCACCCTCTTCGTAGTACGTGAAACTCTTCTCGGTTCCGCCGGCTTCAACCATCATGATGGCGACGTCACCGCTGTCGAGCTGGCGACCGGCAACCACGAGTTCGAAGGTTGCCGCTTGGCTCTCTTCGAAGGTGGGATGGGGAATCCACTCGCCATCGGTGGAGTACGCCACACGCACGGCTCCGATGGGGCCGTCGAACGGAATACCACTGATCATCAACGAGGCCGAGGCGGCGTTGATCGACAAGATGTCGTGGGGATTCTCCTGGTCGGCTCCGATGATGGTGAGCACGATCTGGGTCTCGTTGCGATAGCCATCGGGGAAGGCAGGGCGCAACGGACGGTCGGTGAGACGGCAAGTGAGAATCGCCATCTCAGTGGGGCGTCCTTCGCGACGGAAGAAGGCACCGGGGATCTTGCCGGCGGCGTATGCGCGCTCTTCGACGTCGACGGTCAGGGGAAAGAAGTCAATGCCGTCACGAACACCCTTGGCGGCGTTGGCTGTGGAAAGGACTGTGGTGCGACCAAGGGATGCCACAACGGCTCCCTGGGACTGCTGTGCAAGCTTGCCCGTCTCGAAAGACAGGGTCTTGTCGGTGCCGGAAACGGCGCCGGATACGCGAATGGCGTCAGCCATCTGTTGCTCCTCATCTGTGGTTCGGCCTCCTCGGCCGAACTGTCATGTATGGCTCGACCATCGAGGTCGAACCGGATGTATGACACCGGAGCGATGTCGGTTCCCAGTCGGCAATCTCGTGACGGTTCACACTGAACGTTTCAGCGAGCCACGGGTTCGGCGACTGACAACCGACGCACGGGTACTTCGGTGTCGGGTTTTTCCCATTGTGGTTCGGGTATCCGCCACGGTGGTGGATACCCGAACCAGAGAAGTCAGCGGCGCAGACCCAGCTTGGCGATGAGATCGCGGTAACGCTGGATGTCACGGTCGCGCACGTAGTCGAGCATGCGGCGACGACGACCCACCAGCATCAAGAGACCACGACGTGAGTGGTGGTCCTTGGGGTGGCTCTTCAGGTGGTCCGTGAGCTGATTGATGCGATCCGTGAGGAGCGCGATCTGCACGTCGGGTGAACCTGTGTCGGTGCCATGCTGCTGGTGAGCGGCAATGGTTGTCTGCTTTGCGGGCGTCTCTGGCATTGATGCCTCATCTTTCGGAAAGGTGGGTCGCTGGATGGCGGAAAGCCGACCAGCATCTCGCCGAAGCCTGAGCCTCGACGGACCCCCTCAGGCTACGGAGCCGAAGAGACTCCCCCAACCCGCGTGGCATTAGGGTTGCCCCGTGTTCACGGGAATCATCGAAGAACTGGGCCGGGTGGAGTCACGCAAGGGCCCGAAGCTGCGCATTGCCGCTTCCACAGTTCTCGAGGGCAGCGAACTCGGAGCCTCGATCGCCGTCAATGGCTGCTGTCTCACCCTTGTCGACTCCGGCGAGGGGTGGTGGGAGGCCGACGTGAGCGAAGAGACCTACTCGCGAACGAACCTTGCCGACATCGCCGACGGCGACGTGGTCAATCTCGAGCGCCCAATGGCACTTGGCGAGCGTCTCGGTGGCCACATCGTGCTTGGACACGTGGACGGCATGGGCACCATCGTGAACCCGGTCCCCAACCTTCGCGTCCGGATTCCGAGAGAACTGATGCGCTACGTCGTGGAAAAAGGTTCGGTCACAGTCGACGGCATCAGCCTCACGGCTTTCGATCTGGGCGAAGACACCTTCGACGTCGCAATCATTCCCCACACCGCCGATGTCACCACTCTGGGCGTTCGCAAGAAGGGTGACCGCGTGAACATCGAGATGGACGTGCTGGCCAAACACATCGAACGACTCATGGAGCCCCACGCGAAATGAGCGACTTGTCTGCTCTTCGTCAGGAAATCGACGAGATCGATCGTGGCATCGTCGAGCTTCTCGCGCGTCGCTTGGAAGTCTGCGAACGTGTCGCCGATGTGAAGTCGAAAAGCGCGTCGGCAATCATCCAACCCGAACGCGTGCGTCAGGTTCTCACGACGCGTCGGCAATGGGCCATCGACAAAGGCGTCGACGCCGACTTCGCCGAGCAAATCTTCCGTACGTTGCTCTCCGAGACGCACCGCATCGAGGTGGCCATCGAACGCCCCGAGGACGCACCCATCAAGGCAGCTGAAGCCAGCGGCAGTTCGGCTCTCGACACCGTGGCCTGCCGCATCGATCACGTGGTGGTGGCCGTTGCCGACATCGAAGCTGCCCGCACGTTCTTCGCCACCATGGGATTTCGCATCTCTCCCACCGACGACCCGGCCATGTCACTGGCCGAAGCCGGCGGGGTCACCGTTGTCCTGGTTGGCGCCGCGCACGACGAAGCAGTTGCCGCCCACATTGCCGAACACGGCTCAGGCGTTCAGCACATCGCCATCGAGGTATTGAACGCGGGCTTCACGCAGCAAGCCCTGGCCGCCACCGGTGTCCCGTTGCTGACCGATGTCATCGTGGACAAGGACGGCCATGAACAACTCTTCACGGTCTTGGACCGCGCCACAGGAGTGCAGCTCGGCTTCATCAGCCGTACCGGCCACCGCCTCCCCATGAACAGCGAGAATGTCACAGCGCTGTTTACAGCGCTCAATGGGTAACGCGCTGTTTACAGCGCTCAATGGGTAACTCTCCAATGTTGACGTAGCCACCCTCAGGGGCTACGGTCACGGTGCTCGACATCGAGGGGATGAGTCGGATTTCTTGCTCCCGGCCCATTTCCGTCAAGCGCTGGCAATCACATTCGATCGTTCTCCACGGAGAGGCTCTTCCATGTCGTCCCAGCGCGCGTCGCTCGCATCTTCCCTGGCTTCATTGCCATTGCCCGAACTCTTGTCTCTGGCCGCACAACGCAGAGACACCCTGTTCGGGACTCGGGTCACCTACTCACCCAAGGTGTTCATTCCCCTCACCATGCTGTGCCGCGACACGTGTGGCTACTGCACCTTTGCCCAGCCGCCCGCGCGTCTCGAGAATCCTTTTCTTTCTCCCGAGCAGGTGGTCAACATCGCCAAACAAGGCGCGAGGAACGGCTGCCACGAAGCACTCTTCACACTCGGCGAGCGGCCGGAGTTGCGTTACGAAGTTGCCGCCAACTGGCTGCGCACCAACGGCTACGACAGCACCGTGCACTACGTGCACGCCATGGCCAAGTTGGTACTCGACGAAACCGGACTGCTCCCCCACGCCAATGCCGGCGCTCTGTACAAAGACGAACTCGCCATGTTGCGTCCGGTCTCGCCTTCGCAGGGAATGATGATCGAGACCCTGCGCGACGATCTCGCATGCCACCGCGGCGCACCCGACAAGATTCCCCAGCGTCGCCTCGACACACTCGAGTGGGCCGGCGAGCTGAAGATCCCGTTCACCACCGGCATCTTGGTGGGCATCGGAGAAAATCGCGAAGACCGCATTGCCGCGCTCTTGGCCATCGCAGAATCACACGATCGTCACGGTCACGTGCAAGAAGTGATCGTGCAGAACTTCCTGCCCAAGCCGCGTACCGGCATGCAACACGAGCCCGCCTGCCCGCACGACGAATACATGTGGAGCATCGCAATGGCCCGACTCCTGCTTCCCGACACCGTGCACCTCCAGGCTCCGCCGAATCTCTCCGACGATTTCGGAGTGCTTCTCGATGCAGGCATCGACGACTGGGGAGGCGTATCACCGGTGACCGCAGACCACGTGAACCCCGAGCGCCCGTGGCCCGCGCTCGATTTGCTGCGAACCGCCAGCAATCAACGTGGCTTCGAGTTGGCCCCTCGCCTCACCATCTACCCCGAATACGTGGCCTCACCCGCCGAATGGTTGGCGCCCGAGTTGCACTTCATCGTGCAGGATCGTTGCGACGCCGAACTCCTCGGCCGTGACGACCCGGGTTCGGTGTGGCCGGAAAAAGTGAGCGCAGCCGATGTGGTGAACGACGGAGCCGAGGTCGTGCTGGTCGGACACAAGTCGACCCAGTGGTATTCGGGTGCGAACAACCCGGCTCCC
>JBILKS010000167.1:0-3929 GCA_044376595.1 Ilumatobacteraceae bacterium
GTGGCCGGCGTTGCCAGCTTCACCTTCCAACAGGCGACCGTTCAATACGATGCCGCCACCCACCCCGGTGGAGACCACCATCGCAAGGAAACTGCTCTGCCCTTTGGCCGCACCCTTCCAGCCCTCGCCCAGTGCCAGTGCCTTGGCGTCGCCGTCGCCAAAGGTGGGCAAACCCGTGAGATCCCGGATGCGCGGGGTCAAGGGAAAGTCGCGCCAGCACGGGATGTTGAGTGGCGACACGGTCTCGGCATTCGGGGCCAATGGCCCCGCCGTTCCGATGCCCACGGCAATGGGCTGGGCGCCGTGTTGACCGCGTGCCCGTACCAGCAACTCCGAAACCATGTTTGCAAGATCGGAAAACAAACCGTCGGGGCTCTGCGCGGCATTCACCTTGATCCGCGCACGGTCGACGATGGCGCCGTCTCGGGTCACGAGCCCAGCGGCGAATTTTGTGCCTCCGAGATCGAGTGCCACGAGAACGTCCATACCGGCGTACTTTCTACAGGAATCGAAGCCGTTACAGAGTTATTTTCAGTAATGAATCTCCCACGTGATCTGACACAAGCCCGTTGATCTGACACATGCCCGCTGATTGGAATCCACACCTTGGGGACGAGTTCGATGCCCCGTACTGGCACGATCTGCAGTCGTTCGTACGCGCGGAGCGCGAGCAGTTCACGGTGTATCCGCCTGAAGACAGCGTGTTCCGCGCATTGCATGCCACCTCGCTCGGCAACACCAAGGTGGTGATCCTCGGACAGGATCCGTACCACGGCCCGGGGCAAGCGACGGGATTGAGTTTCTCAGTGGGTCCGGGGGTGAAGCCGCCACCGTCTCTGGTGAACATCTTCACGGAACTCCGGGCGGATCTTGGTATCGCCGCTCCGACACACGGCAGTTTGGATGCGTGGGCGTCACAGGGCGTCTTGTTGTTGAACACCACCCTCACGGTGCGTGCAGGTGAAGCCGCGTCACACCACGGAAAAGGTTGGGAGACCTTCACCGACAAGATCATCAGCTTGGTCGCAGCGAAGGCCGAGCATGTGGTGTTCATCCTGTGGGGTGCGCATGCTCGCAAGAAGAAGACTCTGATTGCCGATGCCTCCCCCGGCACAACCCACACCATCCTGGAGTCGGCCCACCCATCCCCGCTCTCGGCACACAAGGGTTTCCTCGGGAGTCGGCCTTTTTCGCGGACAAATGATGCACTGGTCCGCCATGGGCAAATACCCATCGTGTGGTCGCTGTAGGTTGTAGCAATGGGTTCTGTCAGACGACATGCCATATTGAGCGCTCCTGCCGCTGACGTATGGGCATTCATCGGCCGACCAGAGGCACTGCACGAGTGGTTTCCCACCACTTCCACGCGCATGGAAGGCAACAAGCGTTGGATCACGCTTCCCACCGGCATCGTCTTCGAAGAAGACATCTTGTTGGTCGACCATGATTTGCGCCGCTTTCAGTACCGCATTGTCAACAATCAACTGATCACCAGTCATCTGGGCATGTTCGATGTCATCGAGTTGTCGACCGACACCTGCATCGTGATCTACAGCACCGACATCGAACCCGCGGTACTCGCGCTTGCCATCGGTGCAGCCGCCGGTGAGGGCCTGCATCACCTCGAGCAACGTTTCGGCATGGCGCATCTCGACACGGTGAACACATGAACACACGCCGTCGTCGCATCCTCTTCATCACCACCGATCAACAGCGCTACGACGCGCTTCGCTGCAATGGCGGCATCGTTGCGCGCACCCCCGTGATCGATGCGCTTGCCGCTGAAGGCATCCGCTACACGCGTGCCATTCCCTCGAACGTGGTGTGCATGCCGTCGCGCAGCACCATGTTGACCGGACAACACGTGTCGACCCATGGCGTCTGGATGAATGGCGTGGCACTCCCCATCGACGCGCCGAGCATCGCCGACGATCTGCATCGCAACGGCATGCGCACGGCGCTCATCGGCAAGGCCCATTTCGAACCGTTCCTCGATCCGTTCGCCCTGTTCACGGAGAACACGCTGGCCGGCTCGGGCGAAGAAACGCGTTATCACGTTGCTGCCGACGGTACGTCGCAGCCACACCGCGGTTTCGATCATCTCGAGTTCGCCACGCACAATGGCATGGGCCCGCTGCACTACGCCAAATGGTTGCGTGAGAACCACCCCGAGGGTGTGGCAATGATGTACCCGATTCTCGACAATCACCTGCAGGTCAACCATGCGGGTGGCGGCGACACCGGTGCACCGCAGGTGAAACACAATCCCATGCCACGCGAGTGGTACCACACCGACTGGGTGGCGAACCGCACGATCGACTGGCTGTCGTCACAACATGACAACGACGACTGGTTCTGTTGGATGAGTTTCCCCGATCCGCACCATGCATGGGATCCGCCAATGTCGGAACTGCATCGCGTGAACTGGCGCGACCTTGATCTGCCCGCGGGCTACATCGCCAACGCCGCGGAGCGCGAACGGGTGTTGTCGTCCAAGCCAGCGCAGTGGATGCGTTGGTACGACGGCTCGTTCGTGTCGAATTACGAAGCGCCCGCACAGTGGGTGCCGGCCACCCTCACTGCCGATCAGGTGCGTGAGGTCAACGCCATGGTGCACATCCAGAACGAACTCATCGACGAAGCAATCGGCCGCGTGATTTCCACTCTGCGCCAGCGCGGATGGTGGGACGATGTCGATGTGGTCTTCACCACCGACCACGGCGAGTTCCAGGGCGACTACGGGCTGTTGTTCAAGGGTCCGTACCACGTGGATTCGCTGATGCGACTTCCCCTGATCTGGCGACCGGCGCCGAGTCGCACCGCTGTCACGCCGACTTCAGTCGACACACCCGTCGGTCTGGTGTCGTTGGCCGCCACCTTCGCCCACATTGCAGGACTCCCCCAGCCCGACTACGTCGAGGCCGCTCGCCTGCCCGTGAACGACGCCGAGGCTGCGGATCTCGGCCATCAGCGGGTGCTCACGGAGTGGGACAGCGTCTTGTTCGGCAAGATCGTGTCGCTGCGCACCATCACCCGTGGGTCGTGGGTGTGCACAGCCACACTTCCCGGGACGCTGCACGACGGAACCGACGGCGAGTTGTACAACCTGATCGACGACCCGTTGCAACAGGTGAACCTGTGGCACGACACTGCGTATCGAGCTACCCGCGACGATCTGCTCGACGACATGTGGCGCCACATCCCGGAACGAATCGGTGAGCGCCGCCCGTGCGACGCACCGGTGTGATCTACAGCGACTTCACCCAAGCCATCGAGCGTTCCAGCAACGCAATCTGATCGTCCACCTTGTTGATCGGCGGAACGTCACCAGTGAGCAACTTGTTGGCCATCGTGGACAACGAAATCCACGTGGGATTCGATGCTTTCCATGCCACTACTTCGGACTCCAGTACGTCTTGACCGCGTTGCATGTGGACAACCGCATCGATGGGGAACGCCTCGACACTGCGACCCTGCGCCACCAGCTCTTCGCGCAAGATTCCGAGCGAGTTCTGCACCCGCGGGCCGGTGGTGCCGAACACATAACCATCGCCGATCCGTGCGGCTCGGCGCACTGAAGGCTCGGCAGAACCACCGAACCAAATGGGAATCTGACGGTTCGGCAACGGCCAAATGCCGGCACGATCGACACGGTGGTACTTCCCGTTGAAATCGACCACTTGGTTGCCCCACAGCAGACGAAGCACCTCGACTTGTTCCTCCATGCGACGGGCCCGGGTCTTGTACTCGGTACCCAAGGACTCGTACTCCACATAGTTCCAACCGGTGCCGATTCCCAGGATCAAACGCTGGTTGGACAGCAAGTCGAGATCTGCTGCTTGCTTGGCGAGCAATGCAGTTTGGCGCTGCGGAGCGATCACCACGCCGGTCACCAACTCGACATCGGAAGTGATGGCCGCAAGAAAACT
>JBILKS010000168.1:0-3928 GCA_044376595.1 Ilumatobacteraceae bacterium
GGAAGCAGCAGGCAACAGCGCCGAACTCCACGATGCATTCGCCTGCCCACTGCCCATTTTGGGTTTCATCGACCTCATGGGTGTTCCCCACGAGGATCGTGATCAGATCAAGGCCTGGGCCGACGAGCTTGTATTGGGACTCACCGACCCGAAAGCGGCCGTGAAACCCACTGCCGAAATCAAGGACTACATCAACGCCGCCGTGTCGCAACGCCGCGCGACTGCCGACGCTGGGGGAACCCCGCGCCCCGGCCTGCTCACCGAATACTCCCTGCGCACCATCGACGACGAGCGAATACCCCTCTCGGAAATGGAGGCGATGATCCTGCAACTTCTGGTTGCCGGCCACGAGACCACCACGTCGCTGATCACCAACCTCATGTGGCGACTGCTGGAAGAACCGTCACGTTGGCAGCGCATCGTTTCGGATCGCTCGCTCATTCCCAATGCCATTGAAGAGAGCTTGCGGTTCGATCCACCCGTTCTCGGCCTCTTTCGCACCAACGAAGAACCCGCCGTCATCGCAGGCGTAGAGATACCGGCCAAGACAAAAGTGATGTCGCTGTACGCATCGGCCAACAGGGATCCGGAGTTGTTCACTCATCCCGATGTGTTCAACATCGATCGCGATCCCATGCAACTGAAGCGCCATTATGGCTTCGGGTGGGGCATCCATCACTGTCTCGGTGCGCCGTTGGCACGCCAGACCGCACGAATCGCGGTGGAGACACTTGCGGATCGCTTCCCCGACATGCGCCTCGACGGCCCCACCGAGCGACTCGGCGCGGCGCTCTTGTGGGGACGCAGAAAACTTCCCGTCGCACTGCGCTGATCAGGACACGGCTCAGTGTGGCTGGGTGAAGCCGAAACATTCACGCAGCGCGGCATCGCTGAGCGCAATCTTCGGAGGACCCTGGGAAACAACCCTCTGGGCCAGCAGCAACACCTCGTCGGCGGTGTCGGCATCGGAAAGCTCATGCGTTGCCATGACAACCGTGACACCGCGTGACCGCTCCTGGGCGATCAGGTCGCTCACCAACTTCCGACCATTCATGTCGAGTCCCGCAGTGGGTTCGTCCAACAACAACACTTCAGCACGGCGAGACAGCACCTGCGCCAAATGGACCCGCTGCTGCTGGCCTCCCGACAGATCACGCAGTGGCTTGTTGCGAAAAGCGTCGGCCCCTGTGCGTTGCATCGACGACTCGATGATCCCGGCATCGTCTGCGTTCATCCGCCCGAGCAGACCGTGTCGAGCGAATCGACCCATCGCCACCACGTCGCTGGCCCTCAACGGCAAGGTGTGCGATGACACGGGGTGTTGTGGCAAATAGGCAACACGTGCAGGCGAGAGTCCGGGGCGTTCCCCGAGCACACTCACGTCGCCGCCCTGCGGATCGATGAGTCCGGCAAGCGTCTTCAACAATGTCGATTTCCCCGAGCCATTGGTTCCGATGAGCACCAACAGGTGCCCCGGTTGTAACTGGAAGTCGAGGTCCGCAACCACTGGTCGGTGGCCGTACCCAACAGCAAGACCCGAAGCGGAGATTGATGCGCTCATCGCAGATGCACGTGCTCGTGGAGATGTGGATGGTCATGGTCGTGATGAATGTCCCTACGGTGACTCTGCCAACGCTGGATCTCGACTCCGGCGGCACACAGAGCGAAAATCAGGACCGAGGTCAGAATGATGCTGGCGCCCGCGGCAAGGTCAGCGTGATAGCTGATCAACAATCCGACATACGACGACACGACACCCACCACGGCAGCCACTGCCATCACCGTGCCCACGCGCCGACCGAACAGCGCCCCCGTTGCAGCTGGTGCCACCAGCATTCCGAGCACCAGCAACGTGCCCACGGTCTGAAAACTCGCCACCACCGTGAGCGCCACCATCGCCAGCATGATGTTGTGGAAGCGCACCACTGGAAACCCGGAGGTCGCGGCCAAGCCCTCGTCGACAGACAACAGCAGGAAGGGCCTGCGGCACACGTAGGCGACAAGACCCACAACCACGAGGGCAACGATCTGCCACACGAGGTCGGTACCGCTGATGCCGAGCACCTCGCCGAACAGGACTGCCGCCAGGTCACCGGCAAAAGAATCCGAGCGCGACTGAATAATGACACCGAGAGCCAACATGCCGACGAACAAGAGCCCAATCGCAGTATCTCCGGAAAGCCGGTATCGACGCGTGACGACGCTGACTCCGCCCATCATCACTCCGGCTCCGATTGCCGCCCCGAGAACACCGGAAAAGCCGGCAATCAATGCAACCGCCACTCCGGGCACAACACCGTGGGCCAACGCATCGCCCACGAAGGCGAGCCCGCGCAACACCACGAATGTCCCGGCCACCGCACAGGTCACCGCCACGAGACACGTAGCAGCCAACGAGAGTCGCAAGAACTCGTTGTCGACGAACGGACCGGTCAGAAAATCCATGAGGTCCTATTTCACCAGACTTCTTGCCGCAAACCGGTCAAGGTCAGGAAAGTGCAGAAACTATCGAGTCGGCAAGGACGGACATCATGTCCCCATACCCACCGTTTTCCGGCACGAAGTGATGTGCCAACTCCACCACATCGATGCCAAGTTCCTTGGCGAGCTGCTCTGCAACACCCGCGGGCGTTCCCAACTCGGTGAAAACCGCCCTCACTTGCTCTGCCTCAGCCAGTGTCTTGATCTCCGCGAGATCACCGGCAGATGCCTCGGCAGCCGACGAAAAACTCGGCACGATCGAGCCGAGAACTTCACATCCGTACCGTGCGCCGAAATAGCCAAGCGAGTCGTGTCCAGTAATGAGAACGCACTTTTCGAGACGTCCAATCTTCTCTTCGATGGAGGCACTCAGAACACTCAGATCTGCCACAACCGCTTCACCCTGTTCAGTCAGATCGGCCCCAATCGCCGTGGACAGCTCTTCGGCCAGAGCAGGAACCGCTTCGGCAAGTGTCATGGGATCGAGCCAGACATGCGGATCTTGCGCACCGTGCGAATGGCCTTCTTCTTTCTCTTCTGACCCATGGTCGTGTCCTTCATCGCCACCCTCGCGCAACGTGACGTGGTCAGTGAGGTGAAAAACAGCGGTTCCCGCTTTCTCCGCTTCGGTGAGTGCATCTTCAAGACCTTCTTCAAGGTCGAGACCATTGGCAACAACCAGAGATGCAGAAGCAAGTAACTCCACGTCCTTTGCCGATGGTTCGAAATCGTGCGGGTCAGTTCCGTTCGGCACCACGACGACAACCCGAGCCAGGTCGCCGACGATGTCACTCACGACGCTCTCGACTGCGCTGTAGGTGACGGCGACCACAGGAAGGCTCTCCGGTTCCTCTGGTGTCGACGCAAGCGTCGTCGACACCGAAGAATCAGATGGTGTCGACGCAAGCGTTGTCGACACCGACGAATCAGAGCCGCAGGCCGTCAGGAGGCAGGCTGCGCCGGCAAGAGCTATCCAAGAAGAACATCGCATGCGGTCATGATAGCGATAATGAGAACCGTTCTCAACTTTGCTGAGGGAGGTTCTGCGCCTCGTGCTCAAGCAGCCACGCCTTGCGCTCAACGCCGCCGCCGTAGCCGGTGAGCTGGCCACGTGCTCCGACGATGCGGTGACACGGCAACACAATCGGCAAGGGATTGCTGCCGTTGGCTCCCCCCACCGCCCTTGTCGCTCGCGGTCGACCTACCCAGCCGGCCTGCGACGCATACGAGGCTGTGGCGCCGTATGGCACCCGGAGAAGCGCTCTCCATACGTCGACTTGAAATGGGGTCCCCATTGGTTCCAACGGCAAGTCGAACTCGCGGCGAGAACCTGCGAAGTATTCGTCGAGTTGCGTGCGAGTTCGGAGCACGATCGCAAGACCTGCCTCCACGTCCTCGTCATCGACCCTGCGCCACACGCGGCTGTCTTTCTCGTCGGCGAATCCGA
>JBILKS010000169.1:0-3923 GCA_044376595.1 Ilumatobacteraceae bacterium
ATTTTTGGTTCGACAATGCCTTGATGGGTGCGGTGTAGAACGCGCGGCCACCTGCATTGATCGCCGAGGCGATGGCATGTTCCGCGACATAGGTCTTTCCGGATCCGGTGGGCGCCGCCACCAAGACGGACGCGCCGTCGTCGAGAGCGGCAATGGCTTCCCGTTGGAATGGGTCGGGGATGATGCGGCTATCCACCAGCCGCGGCTTCTGTGACCCGGGCCCGTCTGGATCGGCGCCAGCTGATGAAGAAGCCGATCAGCACGGCCACCACGTAGAGCACGCACATGGGCAAAGACAGGGACAACAACGTGAAGGGATCCCCCGATGGCGTGATGACCGCGGCAAGCACGAAGATCGACATGATTGCCCAGCGCCATTGCTTGACCAACGTACGTGGCGACAACACGTCGACCAATTGCAGAAACACGAGAAGTACGGGAAACAAGAAGCCCAGTCCGAAAGCAAGAATCATGAGGACCACAAGATTGATGTACTTGTTGATTTGGTAGGTCTGGGTCACGTCGGATCCAGACCAGCTGATCAGAAACTCGAGTGCTCGGTCGAGAGTCCAGTAAGCGATGTAACCGCCCAGGGCGAACAGTCCCACGGTGGAGACGATGAATCCAACGGCGTACTTCTTTTCGTTGCGATGAAGTGCCGGTGCCGTGAACCTCCAGATCTGCCACATGATCACGGGCAACCCGAGAATGAGCCCTCCGTACAGGGAGGTGCGCATTCTCGCACTGAGTCCATCCAGAGGGCCCAGGCCGTACAAGCCGCCATCGCAGTTGAAGTCGGGACGTTCTGCACACAGATCGCGGTATGGCTCGGTGAGGAACCGGAGAACCGTGTCGTAAAAGAGAAGGACGAAAACCATCCCGAGCAGAACGGCGAGAATCGAACGGATGATGCGGAACCGAAGCTCCGACAGATGCTGGGTGAGGGTGGCCTGGTCGTCAATCGCCCTGATCTTCCCGCGTTTCGCCCGGCCGATCATGTGTCGTTCCTCAACGGTACGTCGGGTTCGCCGTCGTCAGACGCAAGAGGTTCGGACGTCGGTGCCAGATAGGGAATGAACTCGGGCTCGGCAGGCTTTGCGTCTGCTTGGGGCGACGAGGAAGAGGCTTGTGCTGGTACCGGAGAACTGGGCTCATCGTTGCCTGTCATGATCCGTTTGGCTTGGTCGGCGGTCTTGCGCAACTCGTTCACTGGATCTTCAAAACTGGATCTCAGGTCGGACTGGATGCCACCCGTGATCTTGCGGACCTCCTGGTAGAGCCTTCCAGCCTTGCGCATGGCCTCGGGGAGCTTCTCTGGCCCGAGGACCACCAGCCCGATCAACAGCAGAAAGAAAATCTCGCTGCCGGACAGATTGAACACGAGGGAAGTCTAGAAAGGGAGACACCACAAAGCGTCACTAATCTCGATGGAGTGTCCGTGAATCCGCCCCTGCGCAGCCCTCGCCAAGTGCTCAACTTTGCGCATCGCGGGGCCCGTGGCTATGCCCCGGAGAACACCATGGAGGCATTTTTCCTGGCCTTGCGACTGGGCGCAGACGGCCTCGAGAGCGATGTGTGGCTCACGCGTGACGGCGTCGCGGTTCTCGACCACGATGGCGTCGTCAAACGGGGTCTCCGGTCTGTTCCGATCGGCCGCATCGACGTCGGCGATCTGCCTCCCCACATTCCGCGTCTCGAGGAACTCTTGACACGAACCAGCCCCGAGATACCGATTTCACTTGACGTGAAGGACATTGATGCCTTCGACGCAGTGGCACGTGACTGTCTCGCCAATCGACTCGAACATGCAAAGCGCGTTCACCTTTGCCATCCTGACATCGCGGTGCTCGAGGCGCGCCGTGCTTCGTTGGCTGACTTCTCGCTCGTGCACTCAACCCGCTTGTCGAAGATGTTCCAGGGACCCGAGCGTCATGCGGCGCGGATGCGCGAGGCGGGCCTTGACGTGGTGAACATGCCCTATCCGGACTGGAGCGGCGGACTGGTGGCTCTGTTTGGAAGATTCGGATTGCGGAGTTTTGCTTGGGACTGCCAGCACGCTCAGCAGATTCGCGCTGCGTTGGCCATGAAAGTCGATGCGATCTACAGCGATTGGCCGGATCGTGTGGTGGATGCAGTGGCCTCTAGAGCCATCTCCACCGACTGATCGGCCAGATCAACACGAAGGCTCTGCCCACGACGCTGGACTTGTCGACTGGGCCGAAGATGCGACTGTCCATTGACTGTGGCCTGTTGTCACCCAATACGAAGATTTGTCCCTTCGGAACCGTGGTTGCGGCCATTTCTGGTTGTCGACAACGGGTCACCAGGTCTGCTTGGGCCATGTCGCGCTCGGGGAGATAGGGCTCCACCAGAGAGGCTCCGTCCACGTACACCACGCACTTCTTGATTTCGATCACTTCGTTCTCGAGCCCGATCACCCGTTTGATCAGGTCGTCGTGTTGCACGGTCGTTCCATTGGATGTCACACGGTCGAAGACGACCACATCTCCCCTGCCGATGTCCCCGAACGTGTAGGCAAGTTTGTTGACCAGAACGCGATTCGGCTGGAAGAGCGTGGTCTCCATGGAAGGGCCCGAGATGTAGAACTGTTGGAGGACGAATGTCCGAATGCCCAGGGCAACGCCCAAAGCCACCACCAGCACGATGACCCAGTCTCGTACGGCTTTGAATGCACTGCTGGTCGGAGACGAACTCTCTACGGCCTTGGCAGGAACAGTGTCGTATTCGGTGCGATCCTGGGGATCGCTCGCCTCGGACATGCCCTCCATAACCTGAGTGAGGCTACTTGTTGTTCACATCGATGCAATGAGTTTCTCGACCCGCTCGTCGCGGCTCTTGAACGGGTCCTTGCACAGCACCGTTCGCTGGGTTTGATCGTTCAACTTCAGATGTACCCAATCGACGGTGAAGTCTCGCTTCTTTTCCTTTGCCCGCTTGATGAATTCACCGCGGAGTCGCGCACGGGTGGTGTCTGGAGGTGCAATCTGCGCGAGGGCGATGTCTTCGTCGGTACAGATGCGATCGACCGCACCTCGATTTTCGAGTTTGTAGAACAGGCCACGATTCCGATTGATGTCGTGATAGTGCAGATCGATCAACTGAACCTTGGGATCACCGAGCGAGAGACCGTGGCGCTCGCGGTACTTCTCGATCAGGTGGTACTTGATCACCCAATCGATCTCGCGGTCGAGGCCGAGTGGGTCTCTCTCGATCTGCGTGATGCAGTGCTCCCACATGTCGAGTGCGCGTTGTTCGAGCGGAGGAAGACCCTGTGAATCTGCGTACGCCAGTGCCTTGTCCAGGTATTCACGTTGGATGTCGAGAGCACTCATCTCGCGTCCGCTGGCGAGTCGAACCAGTCTCCGGCACGAGATGTCGTGACTGATCTCCCGAATGGCTCTGATCGGATTCTCGAGCGTCATGTCGCGCAACGTGACCGATGGATCCTCCATCATCCGCAGCAAGATGGCAGCCGCGCCAACCTTTACAAAGGTGGTGTACTCACTCATGTTGGAATCACCCACAATGACATGAAGCCTGCGGTAATGCTCAGCGTCGGCGTGGGGTTCGTCGCGTGTGTTGATGATGGGTCGGCTGCGCGTCGTTGCCGAACTCATTCCCTCCCAGATGTGCTCGGCACGCTGAGCGATCGAAAAGAGGGGCCCGCGGGCTGTCTGCAGAACCTTCCCGGCGCCCGTGAAAATCTGTCGCGAGACGAGGAAGGGTATGAAGACCTGACCGAGAGCCGTTTGGTCGTCGTGGCGGCTGGTGAGAAAGTTCTCGTGACAGCCATACGAGTTGCCGGCGCTGTCGGTGTTGTTCTTGAAAAGGTAGACAGTGCCGCGAATACCTTCCTCGCGCAGACGCTCTTCGGCAGACAACGTCAGATCTTCGAGAATCCG
>JBILKS010000289.1:0-2605 GCA_044376595.1 Ilumatobacteraceae bacterium
CGTCGCTGGTGGAGAGTCCGGTGGTCTCGACGTCGACCACGAGGAACTCGACCTCATGAATGGGTCGGTGGGGAAGCGGCATGCGGCGCACGTTACGACACCGGTGTCATGTGGGGGGAGGGCACGGAAAAAGGCAGCGTCAGCCGGCGAGCGACTTCTGGAACATCGCCAGATCGAAATAGTCGCGCCACAGCGCGATCTTGCCGTTCTTCACTTCGAAGACTCCGGTGAGTGGAATCTCGATCCACTTCTCACCCATCTTGAAACGATCGATGCGCTCGTTCAGCACGACTCCGTTGGTGGTGTCACCCGACGAACCCTGGCGCACGATCACCCATTCGATCTCGCTGGCACCAGCCATGAACGGTGCCAGCGTGTCGTTGACAGCTTGCGGACCGAACACCTTGTTCATCGGTACGTTGTCGTACTCGCAGTCGTCGCTCAACATGGCGCACGCACCATCAAGATCCTTCTTTTCGATGAGCGCGATGAAATGGCGGACGAGTTCGTCGAGAGTCATCTCGACAATCTACGCAACGACTCCGTCGGAGCCGTAAGCCGGTCAGGCGGAACAACGCCGGTCAGGCGGAACGCGGCATGCGGGCGCGGATGCCGATGGGGGCAGCCACGGTGTAACCAGCCAAGTGGCGATCTTCTTCGCTCTCGCCGGCCCAGAACCCGTACTCGTGGTTGGTGCGGGCGAACTCCTTGCACGGTGCGATGACGGGGCACTGGGCACAGAGTTGGCGAGCGCGGGCTTCGCGACGAGCGCGAGCCTGGGGACGCTCTGCCTTCGGGGGGAAGAACAAGGCGGTGCGTCCTTTGCACATGGCGAACTCGCTCCAGTGCCCAGTCGTGGGCACCGAAGTCATCTCGACAGTGCGACGTTCCGGAGACTCATGGAGGGCCATGTTGTGTTTCCTTTGCCGAATCCGGGCCGAAGCCCGTTTCCTGTGGTGGGGGGGATGACTTGCGAGAGTTGCGGCGGGGCAGGGAGGGGGTCGCCCCGACCGCTGATTTAACACTAAATGATTTCATCTCGAAGGTCAAGTCTTTTAGCGCTAAAAGTGACGAGAGTCACCAAACCCTTGCGGAAAAAGGTTTGGAGAGGGTTTTCGGTGCAGCTGTCAGAGCAGTTCGGCGGCCAAACTGGCCACTTCGCTGCGCTCACAGGCGGCCAAAGTGACATGGCCAAAACACTCTTGGTCTGCAAAAGCCTGGATCAACACTGCGAGAGCATTGTTCGACTCACCCATGTACGGCGCATCGATCTGGCTGGTGTCCCCGGTGAAGACAACCTTGGTGCCATCCCCGATGCGCGTGAGAATCGTCTTCAAAGTGGTGGGTTCCAAGTTCTGGGCTTCGTCCACCACCACGATCTGGCGTTGCAATGATCGCCCGCGAAGGAATGTCACCGACTCGAGTGAGAGTTGACCGCGAGCAATCAAATCGTCGATGAGTCGACGTGCATCGCGACTCGAACGTTGATCGGTGAGAGCCACGATCGAATCGTGGATGGCCGACATCCACGGGTCGAGTTTTTCGTCGAGACCTCCGGGGAGGAAGCCCACTTCGGCGCGGCCCACGGGTACGAGTGGGCGGTACACGGCGAGTCGCTCGTACCTGCGTTGCTCGACAACTTGTTCGAGTCCGGAAGCAATGGCCATCACGGTTTTGCCTGTGCCTGCACGGCCGTCGAGAGCCACCACGGCTACGTGCGGATCCATCAACAGCTCGAGAGCAAAGCGCTGTTCCTTGCTGCGCGCACGCAGTCCCCACGCTTCGGGTGGGTTCGAAGCCAACAGCGAGAATTCGTCGCCTTGCCGACGAGCCAGTGCTGACTGCGAACCGTCGCGCAGGATGGCAAACGAATTCTCGGTGAGATCCAACGCACCGTCCACTGCATCGAGGGGAATGGCGCCTGTCGCATACAGCCGATCGATGACGTCGTGCGTAGCCGGGAGATTGACCCAGCCCATGGGTCGGGTATGAGCCGATCGACCTACGGGTTGATGTTCATCGGCGCCAAGGCCGAGGTGGGCGGCCTTGATTCGCAGTGCAGCATCGTTGGAAACGAGCCGTGTGGGGGCATGGCGACTCTGGCCGAGAGCCGCACCGATGATGCGATTATCTGGGATTTCCGGGTCGAGGCCGTGCTCGACGAGGAGGTGGCGCTGGATGCCGTTCACTTCGATGTGCACGCTGCCACCCTCTTCGCCCGGGTGGACCTCGAGCGGCGTATCGAGAACGCCCCCGGCTCGTTTGCGGAGATCCTCAAGAGCACGCAATGCGGTTCGTGCCGCGCGGCCCACGTCGTCGAGGCGCGTCTTCAGGCCGTCGAGTTCTTCGACAACTGTGAGGGGTACCACCACTTCGCATCCAGGGAAAGCGTTGAGGCTGGCGGGGTCGGCGACCAATACGGAAGTATCGAGCACCACGCGTGTGCGTTGTCGTGTCGGGAATGTGGCGGGGGTGTCTGGCAGTGTGTCGCTCGACGTGCGGAGAGTTGCGGACCGGACGTCTTCGTTGTGGCGCGTGTCAGACATCGCCACCCCTTTCTTGGTCAAGTGTGGCGATGAAGTGGTGATCGATGTCGATCTGTGTG
>JBILKS010000017.1:0-9457 GCA_044376595.1 Ilumatobacteraceae bacterium
GATGAAGCAGCACGACGTTCGTAGTGTTGCTGATCAGCCGGCGGCGGTGGTGGACCTTCGGCGGGTTTTTGCAAAAATTTCGGCCGGCTCCACAGATTTTTTTCAAGATTTTTTTCGCGCTCGCCGGCGGAGCGATTTCGACGTGGTGGAAAAGGGTGAAGTTCGGCGCGAGATCCATGCCAGCGATCGATCGAAAACGTGTGCCGTGATCGCCCGCCTGCTTCGTGTGCTCACCTCAACGGTGTGCGGACGCAAAAACACGCTCGTGGACAAAACCCAACAACAGCAAGGGTTTGCCGTCGACGAGTCGGTACTGATTCGACGATTTGCCGCGCATGGACGACGACTCCGTTGTTGCGGTCGGCTCACTTGCGTGCGTTGTCGGATCGTGTGCGGACGATGCGAATCGATGATCGGCGATGCAGGAGTTTGCAGTGCTCGGATGAGCATCTTGTTGCATCTGCAAACATCCAAATACTTGTATTTCACCGCCGGACGTATTCAGATATGTGTTGCACAACGCTCCGATTCCGAGGAGGTAATACCAATATGACTAAAGCAGAGCTCATCGATGCGGTGTCTCAACAGGCGGATGTTTCCAAAGCAGATGCCGAGAAGACAATCGCCGCTTTCTTTGATGTGGTCGTCTCGACCACAAAGAAGGGCGACAAGGTCGCGTGGCCGGGCTTTGGCTCGTTCAGCACCACGAAGCGCAAAGAGCGCACTGGTCGCAACCCACAAACGGGTGCAACCGTGACCGTTCCGGCTTCGACCGCAATGAAGTTCTCCGCGAGCTCCACGCTCAAGGCAGCTTTGAATCCAAACCGTAAGTAATCCTTAAACAGAGAGGAAATCCAGTGGCAGCAGCAAAGAAGGCCCGTAAGAAGGCCGCTCCCGCAAAGAAGAAGGCAGCAAAGAAGGCAGCTCCTAAGAAGGCTGCAAAGAAGGCTCCGGCAAAGAAGAAGGCAGCAGCCAAGAAGGCCGCTCCCAAGAAGAAGAAGGCAGCTAAGAAGGCCGCTCCTGCAAAGAAGAAGGCCGCCAAGAAGGCCGCTCCTGCAAAGAAGAAGGCCGCCAAGAAAGCAGCTCCTAAGAAGGCTGCAAAGAAGGCTGCTCCTCGCCGCAAGAAGGCTGCGAAGAAGAAGTAATACCGAAGTAATCAACCAAACCAATCGGTTCGGAGTGTTGAGAATGGGGGGCGCAAGCCCCCCATTCGTCATTTATCCCCCCATTCGTCGGCCACGAGTCGACGTGCTTATCGTTTCGGCATGGACGCAACCGACCAGGTCATTTCGGACCTCTCCGCAGAACATGCCGCTCTCGATGCCCTGGTGGCAGACATCAGCGAGGCGCAGTGGCGTACGACCACGCCGGCCGAAGGCTGGGATGTGGCCGATTCTCTGTCGCATCTGCACTTCTTCGACATTCGCGCCGCTCTTGCCATCGCCGACGCCGAGGGATTCGCCACCGACACCGCCGACATGATGGCCAAGTTCGCCAGCGGTGGTGACCCGTCGGTGGCTTTCGGCAGGTCGGCGCGGGGCGAAGAGTTGCTCGCCGAATGGCGCGAGCGGAGTGCCGCACTGGTGGAGGCGGGACGAGCCGGAGACCGGTCGAAGCGCGTGCCGTGGTACGGACCATCGATGAGCCTCGCTTCGTTCCTCACGGCGAGATTGATGGAGACGTGGTCGCACGGCGTGGATGTATCGGATGCTCTGGAGAAACCGATCGTGGAGTCTCCTCGTTTGAAGCATGTCGCCCACATCGGTGTGTTGGCCCGTGCCAACAGCTACCGCGCTCGGGGACGCGAGGTGCCCGAAGCGAACATTGCAGTGAACTTGACTGCTCCCGACGGTTCGACATGGACATGGGGCGATGACACAGCAGCGGAATCCGTCACCGGTTCGGCGCTTGATTTCTGCCTTCTCGTGACGCAGCGTCGTCACGTGGCCGATACGGCGCTGGTGGCACACGGAGGACTGGCGGCCGAATGGTTGACCATTGCTCAAGCCTTTGCCGGCCCCGCCGGGCCAGGGCGGCAGCCCTTGAAGAAGTAGCGGCAGCCCAAAAAGAAATAGCGCTTACAGGTCTTTCATGAGGTGAAACACCTCGGCGGCGCCGTAGCCATGTGGCGCACCGAGTGCGCCGAGGCGTGTGCGCATGCGTTTGCGGAAAGCGTCGAGCGCATCGTCGTTGGTGGCCTTCATGGTGGATTCGAACTGGCTGGCGTGGGCCTCGAGTGCGTGCAGTTTGGTGTCGATGTGCGCGGTGATGTCCTCGACATGGTTGGGCGTGTCGGCTTCCCACAACAGCAGGGCATCGGGACGGTGATGGGTGAGTGGTTCGCCCGTCTGGAGATCGGTGAGCGTGAAGTGCTCGCGAAAAAAGTGCGGATCGCGGGCCGCCACGATGGCGTCAGTGAGGAGGAAGCCTGCCGCACGATGGTCGGGATGCAGGCGATAGCGCTTCCAGGGATCATGACCCAGCATCACGTCGGGCTGGACGATGCGAATGAGACGACTGAGTGAGTCGCGCATGTGGTGTGTGTTGTCGAGTTCTCCGTCGACGGCGCCGAGAAACGTGACCGAACCCGTGGCACCGATGCGGTGGGCGGCTTCACGCTGTTCGGTTTGGCGTGTGGCAACGAGTTTCTGGGTGTCTGCGTGGACGTCCCATGTTCCTTTGGATCCGTCGGTGAGGACTGCGTAATGCACCACGCATCCATGTGCGGCCCACTTGGCCAACGTTCCACCGCAGCCGAACTCGATGTCGTCGGGATGCGCTCCGACGGCAAGAGCTCGTTGTGGCACGGGATAGTCGTGGCTCCACTCGCCATGGTTGGCAGCGGGGCCGTTGGCGTGCACCGGTGGTTGGCCGGGTTCGTTTGCTCCGGTCACGTGTTCAGCCATGTCAGCACCTCCCGTATGCGGGGATCGTCGAGGTCTTCGGGATTGTCGAGGTCGAGTGACCATTCACGTGAGGCCACGACGCGCGGCTCGTGGCCGCGGAGGCGCGCCTCGGCAACATGTGCACGGAAGCTGCCCGGGCCGTAGTGAAAGTCGAACTCTTGGGCGACTGATACGGGCAAGGACATGAGGTTGGTGCCATCGCGTTGGGTGTCTGGAACGATCACGACGATGTCGCGATCGATGAATTCGATCACCGGTGTGGCCAACGGAATGTCGCTGTGGGCTACAACGACCACGGCGTAGTCGTGGCCGGCTGCCCAGACGACACCTTCGCGGACCGCCGCATTGAGTCCGGGGGATGTCTGTGCGATGCAGGATGCGTTGTTGGCCGCGGCCCATGTTGCGACGTCGTGGTTGGGGGCAGGGGAGTCCGCCTCGGCGCTGGTGACCACGAGAACGTCGCACTCTCCTGCAGCGCCGACGACACGACTTGCGCACTCTTGGGCGAGGCGTACGCGCTTGTCCGGCGTGAGTGTGGATGCGAGGCGTCCCTTGGCACTGTCGAAGGCCTTGATCGGCAAAACGAGCAGTGCAGACGCGGTCACGGCGGGAAGCCTAAGGGTGTCCTGGGCTGACCTACGCTGTTCCCATGGCGATTCGTGTGGGAGTGGTGGGTGCCGGATCATGGGGCACCACCGTTGCGTCGATGGCGGCGCTCAACACGCCGACGTTGCTGTGGGCACGCAATGCCGACACCGCTGCAACCATCAACGAGACCCACCGAAATCCCACTTATCTCGGGGAGCGTGTCTTGCCCGACGAGTTGTGTGCGTCGTCGCACCTCGAAGAAGTGGTGAGCACGGCTGACGTGGTGGTGATGGCGGTTCCTTCGCAGGGATTCCGAGGGGTGCTGCACGATGCGGCGCCGTACATTCGCCCGTGGGTGCCCATCGTGAGCCTGACAAAGGGCCTGGAAGGCGGTTCGGGGAAACGGATGACCGAAGTCATTGCCGATGAGTTGCCCGGACACCCCGCCGCGGTTCTGACCGGACCGAACCTGGCCAAGGAGATCATGGACGGCCAGCCGGCCGCAACGGTGGTGGCGATCGATGACGACACGATCGCCCGCGAACTTCAGCGCATCTTCAGCACTCCGCGATTGCTTGTGTACACCAACCCCGACGTCGTTGGCTGCGAGGTGGGTGGCGTCGTGAAGAATGTGATTGCGTTGGCAGCTGGCATGGCTGCGGGCATGGGGTTCGGCGACAACACGCGGGCCACCATCATTACGCGTGGTCTGGCCGAGATGGCTCGGCTTGGTACGGCTCTTGGTGGAGTGCCGCTCACGTTCGCCGGTCTCGCCGGAATGGGAGATCTCATCGCCACCTGTTCGTCACTGCAGAGCCGCAACACTCAGGTGGGCCTGGCGCTTGGTCGGGGCGAGAAGATCGAAGACGTCGTTGCCTCCATGCAGATGGTTGCCGAAGGGGTGAAGAGTTCGGCCACGGTCCACGAGCTGGCGATTCGGCTCGATGTGGAGATGCCGATCACGGAACAAGTCGCTGCGGTGTGTCATCAGGGCGTGGCCGCACAACAGGCGTTGGTGGATCTGCTCAGTCGTGGTGGACGATCCGAGCTCGACTGACAGATCGCGTTGCGACTCGCTAGCGTCGGAAGCCAGATGAGTTCCCTCGACACGCCCCCATCGGACAATCGACATGCCACCGCACGCAAAGTCGGCATTCGCGGAGGACGCATCAGCGCCGAGGTGACACCGTGGGGTGATGTTCTGCCTGCCGATGGTTCGCATTCGCTCGAGTGGCACGTTGCCGACGAAGACCGGTGGCACTCACCCCGCAACGAAGCTTCGATTCGCCAGACATGGCGCGAGGGGACCCCGGTGGTGGAGACGCGACTGCGGGTGCGTGGCGGCGACGTCGTTCAGCGCATCTATGCCGTGGCCGACAGCGGTGGCCTCGTGGTGCTCGAATTCGAGAACGACTCGCCCACGTCGGTTGCCGTGGCCCTCACGCGCAACGACGTGGTCACCCAGCGTCCGCCCACCACTCAGCCGGTGATGGGGATCGATCTGCCGGCCGAGACCATCGTTTTGCCCATCGGACACCGCGCAACGATTCGTGTTGCCTTGCCACTCGGAGGCACCACCATCGCCGGATCGAGCCTGGTCTCTTTGCCATCGCCCGAGGCGGTGGTGCGCGGATGGTTGCAGGCAGTCGAGACGTCGGCTCGTTTCGTGGCCAACGACGAGCCGGTGCAACAACTGGCTCGTGCCGTGATCGAGGCACGTTGTGCGCTCTTGTTGGGTGGCATCGTGGATCCGCACGACGACCCCATGGGAACCCTGCTCGACGGCATCGAACTGGTGCGCATGGGCGAGAAGCCCGAAATCTGGATCGACGAGTTGGTGCCGTTGGCGGAGTCGTGTTTCTCTCGGCATCGTTTGTATGCAGCGCAAGATCTGGCCCAGGCCGCGGCGGGTGTCCAGGACCTGCTCGCGCGCGCCGGCGAAAAGCGTGGTGCGCGTGACGTTGCAGCCATGTGGAAGAAAATTCCCGCGGGCGACACCGGCAACACGATTGCGGCATCCTTCACGCACGGTCGTCGAGTTGCCGCAATCGAGCAACAACTTCTCAGTGTGCGCCCCGACGGCACTGTTGTGTTGATGCCCAATGGCGTTCCGAACGAGTGGCGCGGATGCAACATCGAGAGCTACGGCCTCATGGCTGGGGGCGGAGCATTCGTGTCATTTGCTCTGCGGTGGCACGGTGCAAACGTGGCCGCGCTGTGGGAGATCTCCAATGGAGACGCCGCCCTGGCCAGTGGCGTCGACCACACGTGGTCGAACAACGGTGTGGCGACAGGCGAGGCGTTGTGGCAGTTGTCGTAGTCTGAACACGTGGCTGCTCAGATCCGACTCACCGAATGGACATCGTGCGGCGGTTGTGCCGCCAAGTGGGGGGCATCGCTTCTGGCCGAGTTGGTGGCCGAGATGCCCGCTTCGGTCGATCGATCCTTGCTGGTGGGTCTTGCACCGTTCGATGATGCTGCCGTGTACCGCATCACCGACGACGTTGCACTGGTGAGTACCACGGATTTCTTCCCCCCGTTGGTCGATGAACCCGACGACTTCGGTGCCATTGCGGCCGCCAACGCCTGCAGCGATGTCTTTGCAATGGGTGCTCGCGTGGTGATGGCCATCAACGTGGCGGCTTTCCCCGAGCATTTCCCGCACGACGCGATGTCGGAGATTTTCGCCGCCGCCAGCAAAGTGGTTGCCGAAGCAGGCGGAGTCATTGCGGGAGGGCACACCATCCGAAACCCGGAACCGATCTTCGGTCTGGCGGTGCAGGGCGTGGTGCATCCCGACAAGGTGTGGCGCAAAGGTGGAGCACAGCCGGGTGATGTGGTGATGATGTCGAAGCCGATCGGCACCGCATTGGCGTTGGCAGGCGGTTGCGCCACTGACAAGCGTGCGGCCATCAACGGCATGCGCACGCTCAATCGCCGGGCGGCAGAACAGCTTCAGCAACTCGGGGACAACGTCCACGCCGTCACCGACGTCACGGGGTACGGCCTCGCCGGTCACGGGTGGGAAGTGGCAGAGCGCGGTGGTGTGCATTTGCACATTGACACCGCGAACATCGTGTCGTATCCGGGGGCATTGAAAGCAGCCACCGAAGGCCTGCGCACAGGGGGAGATCCGCGCAACCGTGCCTACGTCGAGGGAAAGGTGCGGATCAACGCGCCCGAAGGCCCTGCCGCTTTGTGCTTCGATCCGCAGACATCGGGTGGTTTGATGGCAGCCATTCCCGCTTCGTACGAGGCCGTGCTGGCTGACCAAGGTTGGTGGCGTGCCGGCCACGTGGAAGTCGGCCCTGCGGCACTGACTCTGTCCTAGCACTTTGGGGTGACGGCAATGAATGCCCCCACGCTCGACATCGAAAACGAGCTGCGTGCTGCAGGTGCCCGGGTGGTCGGCGGTGTCGACGAAGTCGGCAAAGGTTCATGGGCCGGGCCGCTGGTGGTGTGTGTCGCCGTTGTCGATCATGCCAACCACGACGTGGCGCAACTCGTTGCGCGCGATTCGAAGGCGTTGTCGGAAAAGAAGCGTGAGGCGATCTTCGACACGGTGTCGGGTCAATGCAGTGCGTGGTCGCTCGGAGTGGTGGAAGCCCACGAGTGCGATGCACTCGGAATGAGTGCCGCCCAACGTCTGGCCACCAAGCGGGCCGTCGACTCCATGCCGGTCGGCGTGGACGCTGTGATTGCCGACGGCAAATGGGATTTCGTGTCGCCGTTGGTGGGGCGAGTGGAAATGCGCGTGAAGGCCGACTCCGTATCGGCATCGGTGGCTGCAGCCTCGGTGTTGGCCAAGGTCTCACGCGATCGAATGATGCGCGACTACGCAGGGACCTATCCGCACTGGAATTTCGAGGGCAGCAAGGGCTATCCGTGCCCGAAGCACCGCACAGGCCTGCGCGAGCACGGCGTGACGCCGTTGCACCGCACATCGTGGGCGTTCATGGACAACTTGAACTTGCGCTGATTGGCTACTTCTGCAGGTCGCGGAAAGCGGACTTGGAGTCGATGCCGGGCTCTTTGGGCAGACCGAGAACGCGTTCACCGACGATGTTGCGCATGACTTCGTCGGAGCCTCCGGCGATGCGCAAACCGGGCGTACCGAGGATCAACTGGTTCCAGGCGTATGTGCCCCATTCGCCGGTGTCGGCCTGCAACTTCGGCCCGAGGACATCGGCAAGGAACTGGCACAGACGCAGTTGGTTGTCGGTGAGGGCCATCTTGGCAATCGACATTTCCGGGCCGGGTGTCTGGCCCGAGCGGATCTTGTCGAGGGCGCGCTGGTTGTTGTACGACGCCACGCGGTAGCGAATCACGAGGTCGGCCAACTTGTTGCGCACGAGCGGGTCACGGTCGAGGCCGTAGTGACGCACCATGCCGAAGATGCGGGTGAGGGTGCTGTCGCCGCCACCACCGCCACCAATGGCGGCACGTTCGTTCATGAGGGTGGTGAGTGCCACGTTCCAACCGTTGTTGATGTCGCCAAGACGGTGGTCGTCGCGCACGCGCACCTCGGTGAAGAACACTTCGTTGAAGCTGGCGCCTCCGGTCATCTGGCGCAGCGGGCGGATCTCCACTCCCGGCGCGCGCATGTCGACGATGAAGCCGGTGAGGCCCCTGTGCTTGGGGAGATCTGGGTCGGTACGACAGATGATTTCACCGATGTCGCTGTAGTGGGCACCCGATGTCCACACCTTCTGGCCGGTGATGATCCATTCGTCGCCATCGCGCACGGCTTTTGTCTGCAGCGCCGCGAGGTCGCTGCCGGCGGCCGGCTCGGAGAACAACTGACACCCCACGATGTCGGCGCGCCACATCTTGGTGAGGTAAGCGTCTTTGGCGGTGTCGCTGGCATGGGCGAGGATGGTGGGTGCCACCATGCCGAGGCCGATCGAGAAGAAACTCTGGTTCGGCACCTTGTACTCGCCCTCGATGCGGGCATACGCGCGGTCGAACGCAGCGGGCAGTGCGCTTCCGCCGTACTGCCGCGGGCCGCTGACCCAGCCAAACCCCGCATCGAATTTCTTGCGCCGCCAGTCGCAGGATTCCGCGAGCATCTTCAGTTCTTGCTCGCGACTGCGTTCTTCGAACACGTTGACTTTGTCGGAACCTTCGCCCCAGACGAAGGTCTTCTCTGCCTCTCGGCGTTCGAGGTGGGAGTCGAGAAAGGCTCGCGCGGCGGCGGTGAAGGCGTCGAGGGTCATGTTCTCGGGGAGTGGCGAAACAGGTGCGGACATGGCCTACAGCATTCCACGCAGATATGGGGCCAGGCGACCGGTGCGCACTAGCGTGGGGAAAATGGGTCAACCAGTCGCAGTTCTCGAAGGTCCAGCCGGCAAGTTGGGGATGGTCCGCTTCGAGGCCAATCGCAGTTTCACCGGAATGGGCCACGAGCGGTTCGCCAGCCCCGAAGAGGCCGTTGGCACCAAACCTGCGGCAGTGGTGGCTCAACGTCTGTTTGCCACCGGCCAGGTGGCCGCGGTGCACGTGTACGGCAACATCATCACGGTCGATCTCGCCAAGGGGTGTGGAGCGCAGGGACTCGAGCAAGTGGTCCGCGATCTGTACCAGTACTGGAGGCCGGGCATGGAGCCGCCGGCATTCGAAGACCTGGTTCCCGAAGAAGAGTCCGCAGCGCCGGCATCCACCGGTGCTTCCGGCGAGGGTGACGTAGCACTGTCGGCGGCCGCAAAACGTGTGCCGGCACACCTTTTCGAACGAAGCAAGGCTGCCCGAGCCCGTTTGGGCAAGTAATTCACGGCTGATTGCCGGCAGGGTCTCTCCTTTGGCCGGAATCTCTTTTACCCTGACGACGTTGATGCCGGTTTCTCGGCAAGTGATTCGTCAGAAGCGATTCATCGAGCGCGTGTCCCGTTTGAGAGCGCGTAGAGATGAGGTCATAAGTCGTAGGTCATAAGTCGTAGGTCATGAGTCGCAGGAAGGGCAAGAGG
>JBILKS010000170.1:0-3878 GCA_044376595.1 Ilumatobacteraceae bacterium
CTTGTTGCACATCCGATACGTGAAGCGCCGGAACGGATTCGCCCAACGCAGATCGAACGGACCGGCCGACGTGGCGTAGATCATGCAGGGCTTGCGGTGCAGGCGCGCCATCCACACGTACAACCAGTGCACCGGCTCGTGCCCGGCATACAAGTCGCCGAAATACGGGCCACCCGGTGCCGACACCACCACGTCAGCGGATTCGTATGCGGAGATGGTGGCCTTGCCGATTCTGCCGAGGAGAAACTTCGCGCGGATTCCGAAGAGCCGAACGAGCACGTAGGCCACGATGCGCACTCCCTCGAGAGGACTGATGCGCAGGGGGATCCACTCGACATCGGGCCGCATGGCAGGCCCGGCCGAGGGATCGGCGAACTGATGAATCACCGTGAATCGGGGTTGATCCAGCCGCGACTCCAGACCCGCGAGCATCGCATGCAGGGCCGCTTCGTCGCCACGATTGTCACCGTGTTGATTGACGATCAGAACATGGTGCGGAGTCACGACACGAGACTACTGCCGGCGATTTTCCCGACCATGCCGGGCATTTCACGGTGGGCAATAATGGCGCCATGGCAGAGCGACCGAGTTTTGTCTTGGGGCGTATGTCGCCTGCCGCAGTCGACCTCGTTCCGGCCCGAGGCGATGCATTCGTTCAGCCCGACGGGCGACCCACTGCGACATTTCGCGAAGCGTTGCGGCGAATCCCCAACACTCGCAACACACTCAGCGTGATGGGTCTCTACGCCCAGACCGTCGGAGTCCTCGCTGCAGCATTGTGGATCTCCCATCCGATTGCGTGGATCACAGCCTTCATCTTGATGGGTCGGGCACATGCCCAGTTCTTGTCGCTCATGCACGAAGCCGCACATCGACTGCTCTTCAGCAACAAGTCGGTGAATGACTTCGTTGGCGCGTGGTTGTTGGGCTACCCCAGTTTCACCAGCACCGCGGCGTACCGACGCGTGCACATGGCACACCATCGCGAGGAATTCGGCCCCGACGAACCCGACATTCCGCTGTATGCCAACTATCCCGTCCCACGGGCCAGTTTGCGTCGCAAACTGACGCGCGACGCCACGGGACGAACCGGCTTCACGCTGCTGCGCCAACAGTTTCGCGGCTTACGTTCGCCAGACCCGCGGGTGCGGCGCACGCTCGCCAAAATTCTTGCCGTTCAGGCAGCACTCTTCGTCGCCTGCACGGCCGCGGGAGTTCCCTGGCTGTATCCGGCAATGTGGCTCGCGCCGTATCTCACGGTGTGGAGAGTGATCAATCGTCTGCGCTCGATTGCCGAACACGGGGGCATGCGAGCGGGTTCCGACCGGCGCATCTCGACCCATGCGGTGCACCAACATCTTCTCGCTCGGTTCTTTCTCGTTCCGTACAACATCGGCTTTCACCTGGCTCACCACGTGGATGCCGGCATCCCCTTCCGTTCGTTGCCTGCTTTCCACCGCCACCTGCGGGACTCCGGCTTTGCCGGCTCGCGGATCGAACATCCCTCGTACTGGGCCCTCTGGAAGGCCCTTCAGGCCGGCTGAGAATTACCACTATCACCGTAGTGATAAACCCCCGGACGGCTCATAGACTTTGCCCCGTGAGCGAGCTTTTCCGTATCGATTCGTTGCATGTGTCGCCCGTCCTCGACGACGAAGCCGGCGAGGCCAAGCCCATCTTGAAGGGTCTGAATCTCACGGTCAACGAGGGTGAGATCCACGCCATCATGGGCCCCAACGGCTGTGGCAAGTCCACCCTCGCCAGCACGCTGCTCGCGTCTCCCGAATACGAAGTCACCTCGGGTCGCCTGATGTTCAAGGGCGAAGACGTCACCGACTGGTCCACCGACGTGCGCGCCAAGGCCGGCATCTTCCTCGCCTTCCAATACCCCCAGGAAATCGCCGGCGTCTCGGTGATTCAGTTCCTCCGACAAGCACTGTCGGCACGCAAGGGCATCGACTTGTCGGTGTTGGAGCTGCGCTTGTCGATCATGGATTGGATGAAGCGACTCGGCATGGACTCGTCGTTCGTCGACCGCTATCTCAACGAGGGATTTTCGGGTGGCGAAAAGAAGCGCAACGAGATCATGCAGATGGCCATTCTCGAGCCCGAGTTGGCGATTCTCGACGAAACCGACTCCGGCCTCGACATCGACGCTCTGCGCATCGTTGCCAAGGGCATCCGAGAGGTGCGCGCAGACCGACCCAACCTCGGCATCGTTCTGATCACCCACTACCAGCGCTTGCTCGACGAACTGCAGCCCGACTTCGTGCACATCATGGTCGACGGACGCATCGTGAAGTCCGGCGGCATGGAGTTGGCCGAAGAACTCGAGCGTTCCGGTTACGAGTCGTACCGCTGATCCGGGACACACACGCCATGGCCTTCGACTCGCTCACCTTGAAGAAGGACTTTCCCCTTCTCGAGCGAGAGATCAACGGCATGCCGCTGGTGTATCTCGACTCCGCCAACACCTCACAGAAGCCACGCCACGTCATCGATGCCATGTCACGTTTCCTCGAAACGTCGTACGGGCCCATCAACCGCAGCGCCTACCAATTGGCATCCGAGGCCACCGATGCTTTCGAAGCCGCCCGTTCCGCAGTGCGCACATTCATCAATGCGCCCAAGACCCACGAAATCATCTTCACCAAGAACGCCACCGAGTCGTTGAATCTGGTGGCCATGTCGTGGGGTCGGGCCAATCTTCGCGCAGGTGATGTGGTGGTACTCACCCACATGGAGCACCACGCCAACATCGTGCCGTGGCACATGCTGGTTGCCGAACGCGGCATCGAGTTGCGTTGGATTCCCCTCACCGCCGACGGCCAACTCGACCTCACCAACCTCGATCAGTTGCTGGCAGGCGCCAAGGTGCTCTCCTTCACCGCGATGAGCAACGTGCTCGGCACGCTCACTCCGGTCAAGCATCTCTGCGACGCGGCTCACGCGGCGGGAGCCATCGCCATCGTCGACGGCTGCCAGTATGTTCCCCACAACGTCACCGACGTACAAGCCTGGGGCGCCGACTTTCTCGCCTTTTCGTCGCACAAACTCTGCGGACCGTCAGGAATCGGAGTTCTGTGGGGCCGCGAGGCTCTGCTCGACGCAATGCCCCCGTTCCTCGGCGGCGGCAACATGATCGCCGACGTGCGCCTCGATGGTTTCACCTGTGCCGAACTGCCCTCCAAGTTCGAGGCCGGCACTCCGCCCATCATGGAAGCCATCGGCATGCACGCCGCCATCCAGTACCTCACGGGCATCGGCATGGACCAGATCCGAACCCATGAGATCGACATGGCCTCCTACGCCATGTCCACCCTGAAGGGCCGCTTCGGCGACGACATCACCATCCACGGTCCCACCAACGTCGAGGTCCGCGGGGCAACACTCAGCTTTGCATTCAAAGACGTGCACCCCCACGACATCAGCCAAGTGCTCGACCAAACCAACGTCTGTGTGCGCGCCGGACACCACTGCGCCAAGCCCCTCATGAAGCTTCTCGGAGCCAACGCCACCGTCCGGGCCAGCTTCTACCTCTACAATTCGCACGAAGACGCCGACGCCCTGGCAGACGCACTTGCCAATGCCGGCGACATGTTCACTTTCTAGACAACCGGAGAACCGATGCCAGGACTGGAAGACCTCTACCGCGAGATCATTCTCGACCACTATCGGACTCCCCGCAATCGCGGCGAGCTCGAACCGCCCGCGGTGCGCGCCGAAGGGCACAACCCGTTGTGCGGCGACGAGATCCAGGTGTACATCGACGTCAAAGACGGCATTGTGTCCGACATCAAGATCAGCGGACAGGGTTGCTCAATCAGCCAGAGCTCGGCATCGATGATGAGTGCAGCCATCAAGGGCAAGAACGTCGA
>JBILKS010000171.1:0-3861 GCA_044376595.1 Ilumatobacteraceae bacterium
CGTGGGGCGTCCGCTGGAGATGAATCCGGAACTCGGCCGTGGCGCTTCGGGAGCAACAGGCTCGGCAACCGGTGCGACTGGCGTCTCGACAACGGGTGCCGGCGCAGGTGCTTCGACAACGGGCGCAGGTGTCTCGACAACGGGCGCCGGTGCGGGAGATTCGACCACAGGTGCCGGGGTCTCGACCACAGGTGCCGGGGCGGAGACTTTGACAACTGGCGCTTCGACAACAGGCGCCGGCGTTTCGACAGCAGGCGCCGGAGCGGAGACCTCGGCAACGTCTTCGACCTTCTTTGCCACAGCCTTTTTTGGAGCCGCAGCCTTCTTTGCCGCAGCCTTCTTCACAGGCTTGCCTTCGCTGTCGACTTCGTCTGTCTTCGGAGCCGCAGCCTTCTTTGCCGCAGCCTTCTTGACGGGCTTGGGCTCTTCGGGCTGCTCGTCGCGAATCAATCCGTCGCGCTCGGCACGCCGACGTACGCGATCGGCTTGTGCTTCGATGATCGACGAGGAGTGGCTCTTGATGTCGATGCCCATGGCAAAGCACAAATCGACGGCCTCTTTGTTGGTGAGACCCAGCTCTTTGGCGAGCTCATGGACGCGCATATTCTTCGGCAAGTGTGATTCAGCCTTTCCTAGCCACGCAAGAGTGTGTCAGATTTTCCAGTTCGTTCAGCGACACGGACACGTCCGTTCGCAACGCGCGACGCAGGTTGCCCTTTGCCACCGCGGTGTTCGCACAAGACGACGCACGGCAAATCCACGCGCCTCTCCCTTGCGATGCGACAGATGTCGCAAGTGATCCGTTGTGCACCACGAGACGCACGAGTGAACCGTCGTCGAAACGACGGCGACAACCCACGCATGTACGTGTCGGGTGTGAACGAAGTTGCGTCACTCGGCGCTTGCTCCTTCGGCCGCATCGGTGGACCCGGCAGCGTCGGCTTTGGCGCCGCCCGCCCACTCTTTTTCGCTCATGACGGATCCGTCGGCGGCGTGCCATTCCATTTCGCCGGTGGCATCGTTGGGCACCCATTGGCCCTCGGCGTAACCCGAATCACCCGACGACACGGGAACCGCACCCGATGCTTCGGCGGCTGCCTGCGTTTCGCTCTTGATGTCGATGCGCAGACCGGTGAGGCGTGCGGCGAGACGTGCGTTTTGCCCCTCTTTGCCGATGGCCAGCGACAACTGGAAGTCGGGCACGATGACATCGGCCTGCGTTCCGTCGGCACTGATGCGCACCTCGGTGACCTTGGCCGGCGACAGTGCCTTGGCAACGAAATCGGGAAGATCTTCGCTGTAGGGAACAATGTCGATCTTCTCGCCACGCAGTTCGTTGACCACCATGCGCACGCGACCGCCGCGGGCACCCACACAGGCACCCACTGGATCGACATTGTGATCGTTCGACCAGACGGCGATCTTGGTCCGGTGGCCGGGTTCACGGGAGCAGGCCTTGATTTCGACCACGCCGTCGGCGATTTCGGGAACTTCCAACTCGAAGAGGCGCTTGATGAGACCGGGGTGCGTACGGCTGACCACGATCTGCGGACCCTTGGCGGTCTTGCGAACTTCGACGATGTATGCCTTGACACGACCATTGGGCTCGGGCTTTTCGTAGGGCACCTGCTCGGCCTGGGGCAACAATGCCTCGACCTTGCCGAGATCGAGCAGCGTGTAACGCTTGTCGATCTGCTGGATAATGCCGGTGACGATGTCGCCCTCGCGGTTGGCGTACTCCTCGAACTTGCGATCACGCTCGGCTTCGCGGATGCGCTGGCTCATGACCTGGCGGAACGTCACTGCGGCGATGCGTCCCAGTTCATCTTTTTTCGGGGTGTCGTCGCGCTCGTTGATCCAGTTGCCGTCCTCGTCGAGGTCGTAGGCGGTGAATCGCATGTCGAGGTTGTCGGGGTTGATCTCGACGATGACCTCGTCGGCCGCCCCGGGGCGCTTCTTGTATGCCGTGGCCAGTGCCTCGACGAGCACCTGCAACAGTGCGTCGACGGTGATGCCCTTTTCAACAGCCAGCATCTTGACGGCTTCAGCCATGTCGAGATTGCTCATGATGCAGTTGCCTCCGTGTTGTCGTGATCTGAGAATTCGATGTCGTCGTCTGACTCGTCCACGTCAGTGGACTCATCTGCGTGGGTAGACGAAGTTGCGCTGGATTTCTTGCCCGAAGGCTTCTTTCCGGGCTTGGGAGCGGGTCCCCACTCGAACACCGTGCGGGCGCGCTCGATGTCGGACAGCGAGATGTCGACTGTTCCGGACTCGCCGCGCACCGTGATGACGTTTTCGTTGGCGGCTGCCAACAGACCCTGGACTCGCCGTGTGCCATTGACCGCCGCATGCAGGCGCACATTGACAACTTTGCCGACTTCGCGGGCGAAGTGCTCGGGCCGGCGCATGGTGCGCTCGAGGCCGGGGCTGGTGACTTCGAGGGTGTACCGACCGGGAATCGGGTCGGAATGGTCGAGTTCGCGGCCGAGAAGGCGCGTGACCAGAGCAATGGAGTCGAGACTGACGCCCGAAGGTCCACCCGGCGGGGTGTCGAGCACGACTTTCAGGACACCGCCCGAATAGTCGATGTCATAGATTTCGAGGCCCAAATCAGTGGCCATGGGCTGCACCAGAAGGGCGACTTTGTCAGCAACGGAGGATCCAAAGGACATGGGTTGCTTGCTTGTCATGGAACACCTCCTGTCGCCGTCTGTTGCCGTTTCGTTTTCACTGTTTGCAGCCAGTGAGCTGACTTCTGCGACTTTCGACTCTTCTGAATGAAAAAGGCGTGGGCACGAGCCCACGCCTTCACGTTCGTCGAACTCGAAAGACCCCCAAAGTGTACCTGTCGAGGGGCCGCTTCACTCCGGGAGAAAGCCACGAGGGGTACCCTTGCCCCCGTATGTTGCGCATGTCCCAGCTCTTTCTCCGCACCCTTCGCGACGATCCCGCCGATGCGGAGGTCCCCAGCCACAGACTGCTGGTGAGGGCCGGATACATCCGCCGCGCCGCCCCCGGTGGCTACACATGGCTCCCCCTCGGCTGGGAGATGCACCGCAATGTCGAACGCGTGGTGCGCGAGGAGATGAACGGCATCGGTGCCCAAGAGGTGCACTTCCCCGCCCTTCTTCCCCGCGAGCCCTACGAGGCCACCAACCGCTGGACCGAGTACGGCGACACCCTGTTTCGCCTGAAAGACCGGCGCGGGGCCGACTTCCTGCTCGGGCCGACCCACGAAGAGATGTTCACGCTGCTGGTGAAGGATCTCTACAGCAGCTACAAGGACCTCCCCGTGTCGCTGTACCAAATTCAGACGAAGTACCGCGACGAGGCCCGACCACGAGCCGGGCTGTTGCGCGGACGCGAGTTCACGATGAAGGACTCGTACAGCTTCGACATCGACGACGCCGGCCTTGCCGCGAGTTACCAGGCACACCGCGATGCGTACATTCGCATCTTCGATCGGCTGAAGATCCCGTATGTCATTGTGTCGGCAATGTCCGGGGCAATGGGCGGCTCGCAGTCCGAAGAGTTCCTGGCCGAATGCGAAGTGGGCGAAGACACCTTCGTACGTTGCGGATCGTGTGATTATGCCGCGAACACCGAAGCAGTGCAGGTGCGCGTTGCCACTGCACCGCCCGCCAACATTGCCTCGGCCACCGTGATCGACACTCCCAACACGCCCACCATCGACACGTTGGTCGAACACCTGAACAGCCTCACCATCACGGCGCCACACGGCGGAGCCTGGAACGGTGGCGACACGTTGAAGAACGTGGTGGTGATGGTCAAACAGCCAGACGGCACGCGCAGCCCGTTGGCCATCGGCGTACCGGGCGACCGCGAAGTCGACATGAA
>JBILKS010000172.1:0-3851 GCA_044376595.1 Ilumatobacteraceae bacterium
TGCCTCGGCATACGTCACCGGTGTCACTCTGCCCGTCGACGGTGGGTGGCTTCTCATCTGAGCCGACCCTCTAGAGTTGGCGAATAGAGTTGGCAAAGTTCAACTCATCAGCTCACGACACGGGGGAAATCATGAAGGTCGACGGTGGCATCGCACTGGATCTGAACAAGGCGGTTCAATCCGCCAAGGACGCCGAAGCTGCCGGATACAGCGGAGCCTGGACCGCCGAAACCAACCATGATCCGTTCTTCCCTCTCCTTCTCGCGGCCGAGCACACGCAGAACATCGAGCTCGGAACTTCGATTGCGGTGGCGTTTGCCCGCAACCCCATGACACTGGCCAACATCGGCTGGGACCTTCAGTCGTACTCGAAGGGACGGTTCATTCTCGGCCTTGGCAGCCAGATCAAGCCACACATCACCAAGCGCTTCAGCATGGAGTGGAGCAAGCCCGCCGCGCGGATGCGCGAGATGGTCCTGGCCATGCGCGCCATCTGGGACACGTGGGAAAACGGCACTCCGCTCAACTTCCGCGGCGAGTTCTACACCCACACATTGATGACTCCATTCTTCACCCCCGATCGCGCCGATCTCGCAGGGTTCGGCACACCGAAGATCTTCCTTGCCGGAGTGGGTGAACTGATGACCGAAGTCGCCGGAGAAGTGTGCGACGGGTTCATCTGCCACGGTTTCACCACCGAGAAGTACCTGCGCGAGGTCACGCTTCCCGCTCTTGCGCGTGGTCGTGCAAAGGCTGGCAAGACCATGGAGGGATTCGAGATCGTGGGACCCTCCTTCGTGGTCACCGGCAACGACGACAACGAGTTGCAACAAGCGGCATCGGGCACGCGCCAGCAGATCGCCTTCTACGGTTCCACCCCGGCCTATCGCGGTGTGCTGGACATCCACGGGTGGGGTGGCCTGCAGGACGAACTGAACACATTGTCGAAGCAAGGCAAGTGGGTGGAGATGGGCAACCTCATCGACGACGAGATCCTGAACACCTTCGCCGTTGTCGGAGCGCCCGAACAAGTTGCCCCAGAGTTGAAGCGTCGCTACGACGACGTGATTCAGCGGATCAGTTTCTACGCGCCGTACAAGAGCAACCCCGAGCGTTGGCAGCGCGTCATCGCCGACTTGCAGTCGGCCTGAGCCGACTCTTCATCGAGCCTCGTTTGAAGAGCCTCGTTTGAAGAGTTTCGTTTGAAGAGGCTCAGTCGAAAACGGGCGCCGAGCGCAGCGAACGCTTGAGCTCAGCCATGCCCGACGTGGTGGCGATGGTTTCGATGGCGTCCCACAACGCAAGTGCCTCGACGCCCTTCGGGATCTGGGAGATCACCGGGCCGAAGAAACTGCCCTCGTTGGGGGAACCGGGCTTGAAGGTGAGGATCGGCGTGCCGACTCCCTTGCCCGTGCGCGAGAACGCAAGGTCGGTCTCTTCGCGCAGGATCGCATCGAAATCTTCGTTGTCGGCCCCGTTGGCCCAATCAGTGTCGAGATCGGCACGGCTGAGAACATCGACAAGAAAGAACGTGGTGTTATCGAGGAATTCGTCGCGCTGACCCTTGTTGTGCAAAGCGGTACCCACCGCCGTGTACAGCGCGTCGACGGCCTCATTGCCGGCCTTCTCGCGGGCGTAGGCGGCGGCACGCAACACACGACTACCAGCCGCGTGCGCAGTGCGCCACGGCTCGCTGCCATCGGTGTATCCGATCTCTTCGTTGATCATCCGCAGCGAAATGAAACGCCACGTGACGTCGTACTTGCGTTGCTGACGCACCTGGTCGACCCAACGCGACGTGATCCATGCCCACGGGCACACGGGATCGAAAAAGAACTCAAGGTCGGCCATGACTGCTCCTTGCTCATGTGTCGTGAACCTCGTGGTTCGCGACGATGTGGGTCGGGTCGAGCCCGGAGGCTCGAGACGACCTTACTCGCGGACGATCTGCTTCTCTTCGAAGGTTTCGATGAGGTCGCCGGGCTTCAGGTCCTGGAAGTCGGACAGACCGATACCGCACTCGAATCCCTCGCGCACCTCTCGGGCATCGTCCTTGAAGCGACGCAGCGACTGGATCGCGCCCTTCCAGATGATGACACCTTCGCGGATGAAGCGAACCTTGGTACCGCGGGTGATGACGCCGCTGCGCACGTAACAACCGGCGATGGCGCCAATCTTCGGCACGCGGAAGATTTCGCGCACCTCGGCTTCACCCGTGACAACCTCTTCGAACTCGGGCGCGAGCATGCCGACAAGGGCCCGCTCGATGTCCTCGAGAAGTTTGTAGATGATTTCGTAGGTACGGATCTCGACCTTTTCGGCTTCGGCCAGATCACGAGCCTTGCGGTCGGGACGCACGTTGAAGCCGATGATGGTTGCATTGGTGGCCGCCGCCAACGTGATGTCGTTCTCGGTGACGGCACCCACTCCGCGGTGCACGAATGCCGGGCGAACCTCGGGGCGTTCGAGTTTGCGGAGGCTTTCGGTGACTGCCTCGAGCGAACCGTGCACGTCGGCCTTGATGATGAGATTCAGCGTGGCGACTTCTCCGGCCTGAATCTGGCTGAAGATGTCTTCGAGTCGGACACCGCGCTGAACACGCGCATCTCCGCGCTGGTTGAGAACACGGAAGCGCTGCTCGCGCGCCTCGCCCACGGTGCGTGCGGTCTTTTCGTCGGGAGCGCAACGGAACTCGTCGCCAGCCGAGGGAACCACGGACAGACCGAGAACCTGAACGGGCATCGACGGGCCGGCTTCCTTGATCTGCTCGCCCCGGTCATTGATGATGGCGCGAACCTTGCCCCATGCTGCACCGGCCACGATGGGATCGCCCACCTTGAGCGTGCCCTTGTCCACAAGGATGGTGGCAACAGGACCGCGACCGATGTCGAGGTTGGCTTCGAGCACAATGCCCTTGGCGCGACCCGATGGGTTGGCTGTGAGTTCTTCGAGTTCGGCAACCACGTTCAACTGCTCGAGCAGATCGTCGACGCCGATGTTCTGCTGTGCAGCCATCTCGACGACGATGGTGTCACCACCCCATGCTTCGGGCACCAACTCGTGCTCGGCCAACTGTGTGAGAACACGTTGCGGATCGGCGTTTTCCTTGTCGATCTTGTTGACCGCCACGATGATCGGAACATCGGCCGCACGAGCGTGGTTGATGGCTTCAATCGTCTGGGGCATCACGCCGTCGTCGGCAGCAACCACGAGCACCACGATGTCGGTGACCTGAGCACCCCGGGCGCGCATCTTGGTGAATGCCGCGTGACCGGGCGTGTCGATGAACGTGATGGCCTTGCCATCTTTCATGACCTGGTAGGCGCCGATGTGCTGGGTGATGCCGCCCGCTTCGCCGGCAACGACGTTTGCGGAACGAATGCGGTCGAGCAAGGTTGTCTTGCCGTGGTCGACGTGACCCATGACGGTGATGACCGGCGGGCGCAGCTGTTGTGCGTCGGGATCGTCGTCGTCGGAGTCGTCGAACAACGCCTGCAACTCGAGTTCTTCTTGCTGACCCGGATCGACCAAGAGAATCTCTGCACCCACTTCGAGGGCGAAGACTTCCATCTGATCGTCGGTGAGGGTCATGGTGGCGGTCACCATTTCGCCCTGTTGCAACAAGAAACGAACCACATCGGCGGCGGTGCGATTCAACTTCGGAGCGAACTCTTGTGCCGACACGCCACGCTCGATGATGACGGTGCCCTCGGGTACCGGCGCATCGCTCGCGGTGTAGTTGGTCATGAGGTGCGGCTGCAGCTCCTCCATGTCCCTACGACGACGGGCACGTGACTTCTTGCGTGGCGCACGACGCTGACCACTGGGGCGGTTGCCTCCGCCACCACCCG
>JBILKS010000173.1:0-3847 GCA_044376595.1 Ilumatobacteraceae bacterium
CGGTGGCCGGATCTGGGGCGCGTGGCCTTGTTGCATCGCACGGGTGTATTGGCGCTGGGAGAATCATCCGTTCTTGTCGTTGTGTCTGCACCGCATCGTCCTGAGGCTTTCGAGGCGGGGCGATTCTGTATCGACACTCTCAAAGTGTCCGTCCCCATCTGGAAGCACGAAGAATGGTCTGATGGCAGTGATTGGGGAACGCGCAGTGAACCAATCGTCGCTGTTCCGTCGACTGGCACACCGTCGTCGCTCGGCAGCCGGTCTTCGGCGAGCAACAAACAGGATGAACATCAACAGGACGAAGATCAACAAGGAGAAGCACCATGATCGCTGCACAGACACCCGTGGTGATCTTCGCCCTGTTGGCGCTTTCGTGCGGTGCGGGGTTGGCAACTGTGCTTTTCCGTCAGCAACGAAAGACGGGGATCTACGACGGAATTGAGAATTTTCGGCGGCACATCGATGCACTGTCTCCCGAAGCCAGGCGCAACGTGGTGAATCGTCATGTCGGCTCGGTCAACCCCGGCGACAACGAGATGAACGATCGGCGCTGACCGCGCCGATCTACACTACGAATCAACATGGCACGCGACCTCGCAATCGACCTCGGAACAGCCAACACCCTCGTGTACATGAAGGGCAAGGGCATCGTGCTGAACGAGCCGTCGGTGATCGCGGTGAACCGCAAGACTGGTGAGGTCCTTGCCACAGGCCACGAGGCGTGGAACATGATCGGCCGTACGCCCGGCTACATCGTGGCTGTCCGTCCCCTCAGGGGTGGGGCCATCACCGACTTCGACATCACCGAGCGGATGATCCGTTTGTTGCTTCAGCGTGTCGGAGTTTCCCGGTTCACCCGACCGAAGGTGGTTATCTGCGTTCCGTCGGCGATCACCGAAGTCGAGCGCCGCGCCGTCACCGATGCAACTCGTCGAGCAGGTGCCTCCGATGCGCAGCTGATCGAGCAGCCCATGGCAGCGGCCATCGGTGCAGAACTCCCCATCGACGAACCGGTGGGCAACATGGTGATCGACATCGGCGGTGGAACAAGCGAGACGGCAGTCATCAGCCTCGGCGGTGTGGTTGCCCTCGAGGCGATCCGTGTAGGCAGTTTCGACATCGATGCCGCGATCCAGACCTATGTACGCCGCGAGCACGGCATTGCAATAGGCGAGCGCACGGCAGAAGAGATCAAGATTCAGATCGGAACCGCTGCACCGATGCCCGACGAGCGTGGGGCTCAGGTACGCGGACGAGACCTGGTCACGGGTCTTCCCAAGAACATCAATCTCACGGCCGAAGAAGTTCGCTTCGCCATCGACGAAGTGGTCTCGTCCATCGTGCAGTCAGTGACGCGTTGTCTGTCGAAAGTTCCGCCCGAGATGGCCCAAGATTTCCTCCAACGAGGGATGTACCTGGTGGGCGGAGGCGGCCTTCTTCGCGGTCTCGCACAGCGCATCGAACGCGAAACGGACGTGCCTGTTCGGATGTCGCCCATGCCACTCGAGGCAGTGGTGCTCGGCGCCGGACACTGCGTAGAGAACTACCAAGTCCTCCGGAGCATGTTCATGGGCGCGAGGCGCTGAGCCGAGCCACTAGGTAGGGCGCGAGGCGCTGAGCCGAGCCACTAGGTAGGGCGCGAGGCGCTGAGCCGAGCCACTTTTCCGTTGTGCGTGAGAACGTAGACGTCGCCAGATGCAACGCTGCGTACTGCGGTGATTGGCCCAACATCAGTGGCGAGGTTCTTCACTTTGGTGGCACGTGAACCTGTGACCCACAGAGCCGTGAGGTTGCCGCTGCAGTAGTCGCCGTACACGTACCAGTCGCGCAGAGCGGTGAGACGTGAACTACGAATGCGGGTCCCGCCAGAGATGGAACAGCCGGCATCTCCGTGTTTGTACACGTACACGGGACGGGTGTGCTTGGCCACCCGCTGGTCGCTGTTGAAACGCTCGTTGCCTTCGTATGCACTCCAACCGAAGTTTGCGTTTCGGCCCGAACCATCGGCGGCCCAGACAACGTTGACTTCTTCCCATGCGTTCTGACCGACGTCGGCAATCCACAGATTGTTGTCAGAGTCGAACTCGAATCTCCACGGATTGCGCAATCCGACTGCCCAGATGCGGGCATCGTTGGTTGTGGTTCCCGAGGCATTGGGGTCGATGCTGATGATCTTGCCCAGCAACGACTTCCGATTGAGGGCGTAGCGCTCGGGGTCACCTCCGGAGCCGCCGTCGCCCGTTCCGACAAAGAGACGATCTCCCGGCCCGAACGAAAGACCACCTCCGTTGTGATTGGCGTAGGGCTGATCGAGTGTGAAGAGAATGGTCCGTGAAGAGGTGGCGGCCTTGCCGTCGGCGCGCATTGCATACCGCGCGACAACGGTGTCTCCCTGCTTGTTCGTGTAGTTCACGAACATCGATGAGCCTCGGGGATGAAAGGTGATGCCGAGCAGGCCTTGCTCGCCATTGGCGTTGGTGAGCGACGTGAGGTCGAGGGCAACGGATGATCGACCCTTGCCCGAGGCGCCGGGAAGAAAACGGATCACCTTGCCGTCTTGCTCGGCGATGTACAACGCGGGGTCCCCCGCTCGCGTGGCGATGTCGGTGGGACGATCGACACTGGTGATCGTGTCGAGGGTGACATTGGCTGTCGCGGAGACCGGTGCGACGGCAGTGACGAAGTACGAGATGACGAAAAGTGCGAAGAATCCGAACTTACGCATCTTTGTTGACGCGAGTGAGGCCCTCTTGCACCACGGTGATGGCGAGTTCGCCTCCCGCGGTGTAGATGGATCCCCCGGCAAGGCCGCGTGCATCAGACGTGGAGATGGAGTGCTGGTCGTACAACATCCATTCGTCGGCGCGGAAGGGACGATGGAACCACATCGCGTGGTCAAGGCTGGCCATCTGGACTCCCTTGGAGTTCCACGACAAACCGTGGGGGAGCAGTGTGGTGTCGAGAAGTGTGAAGTCGCTTGCGTAGGTGGCGATGCAGGTGTGCAAAACCGGATCGTCGGGAAGACGACCGTCGGCGCGCATCCACACGCGCTGACCATTGGCCGGGTGGCCCTCGCGAGAGAACGGATCGCTGTCGACGTAGCGCAGGTCGATGGGCCGCGGGCGGTCGTACCACTCACCAATGAGGTGTTTGTACGGTGCCATGCGCTCTTTGAAGTCGGGCAGGGACTCGGGGTTCGGTACGTTCGAGGGGGCCGGAATCTGGTGGTTGGGGCCGGGTTCCATGGTGTGGAACGAGGCCTGAAGGTTGAAGATCACTTCGCCGTGCTGAATGGCAACCACGCGACGAGTGGCAAAGCTGCGGCCGTCGCGAATGCGGTCGACGTTGTAGAGGATCGGGACCCACGGGTCTCCCGGGCGCAGGAAATAGGCGTGCAACGAATGAACGTGTCGGTCCCCGTCGACCGTTCTGGCCGCAGCCACCAAGGCCTGACCAGCCACCTGTCCGCCAAAGACACGCTGGCGGTTTTCGTCGGGCGACTTGCCCCGGAACACGTTGACCTCGATCGGCTCGAGGTCGAGCAAACTGATGAGGTTGTCGAGCGCTGACTCCATGCGTTCCCTATGTTGGCAGAACTGCGAGCGTTTTGCACCGCGTGAACGCGGGGACGCGCGCCATGTGTACTTGTTCTAGGGTCTCGTGACATGGACATTCGTGGCCGAGAGATGAATGCAGTGGGAAATGGGCCGGAAACTTCGTTCCCCGAAGGATTCTTCTGGGGGACGGCCACCGCTGCCCACCAAGTCGAAGGAAACAACATCAACAACGACTGGTGGGAGTGGGAGCACGCGCCGGGCACACCGTGTGCGGAGCCCAGTGGCGACTG
>JBILKS010000174.1:0-3838 GCA_044376595.1 Ilumatobacteraceae bacterium
GTACTCATCCATCTTCTCGACCATCGCCTCGACACGCTTGTAGCGCTCGGCCTGACCCTGCGGCAGCAGGTTCAGGTGGGCGATTTTGGCCGAGGTGAACAGGTTGGCCGCGCCATTTGGGCACGCCGCCACGCAGGCACCGCAACCGATGCACTGCGCGGCATCCATTGCGGCATCTGCCACCGGCTTCGGAATCGGGATCAGATTGGCATCAGGCGCACCACCCGTGGGCGACGTGATGAAGCCACCGGATTCGACGATGCGGTCAAAAGCCGAACGATCGACCATCAAGTCGCGAATGATCGGAAACGCGCTTGCACGCCAGGGTTCGATGGTGATGTTGGCGCCGCTCTGGAACTTGCGCATGTGCAACTGGCACGTTGCAGTGCTGCGTTCGGGTCCGTGGGCCTGACCATCGATCATCAGCGAGCACGTGCCGCAGATACCTTCACGACAGTCATGATCGAAGACGATGGCTTCTTTGCCGTCACCGATGAGACGCTCGTTCAGGTAATCGAGCATTTCGAGAAACGATGCCTCGTCGCTGATCTCGTCGACCTTGTAGCTCTCGAAATGGCCCGCGTCGTTCGGCCCCGTCTGGCGCCAGATCTTGAGGGTGATGTCCTTCAGGTGGTTGCTCACTTGTAGCTCCGGGTTGCGAGGTGGACTGTTTCGTAGTTGAGTTCTTCGACGTTGCGCTTGGCCGACATCGGGTCGCCGGTCCATTCCCACGCGGCGACATGACAGAACTTGTCGTCGTCGCGCAGTGCTTCGCCTTCTTCGGTTTGGTACTCGGCACGGAAGTGGCCGCCACAGCTCTCTTCGCGGTCGAGTGCATCACGGCACATCAACATTCCGAGCTGGAAGAAGTCGTCGACTCGGCCGGCCTTTTCAAGAGTCTGGTTGAGATTCTCCCCGGTACCGGTGACACGCAGGTCCTTCTTGAACTCGTCGTACAGTGCGGGCAACTCGGACAGTGCCTTTTCCAAACCTTGTTCGGTGCGCTCCATGCCGCAGTAGTCCCAGATGATCTTTCCGACCTCGCGGTGGAACCAGTCGGGCGAACGGGTGCCGCCGATGTTGAGATAGCCGTTGAATCGTTCGCGCGCGGCGCTTTCGGCTGCCTTGAACTCGGGGTGATCCGTGCCGGGAATCGGCTTGTTCAGCATGGGAGCGAGATAGTTGCCAATGGTGTACGGCAACACGAAGTAACCGTCTGCAAGACCCTGCATGAGTGCGGAAGCACCCAAGCGGTTGGCGCCGTGGTCGGAGAAGTTGGCCTCTCCCGCGGCGTACAAACCGGGGACCGTGGTCATCAACTCGTAGTCGACCCAGAGGCCACCCATCGTGTAGTGCGAAGCGGGGTAGATGCGCATCGGCACGTCATAGGGGTTCTCGCCGGCGATTCGCTCGTACATCTCGAAGAGGTTGCCGTAACGCTCTTCCACCACGTTCTTGCCGAGGCGGTTGATGGCATCGGAGAAGTCGAGGTAGACGCCGTTCTTCAACGGACCGACACCCTGTCCCTTGTCGACGACACGCTTGGCCGCACGCGACGAGATGTCGCGGGGAGCCAAGTTGCCGTACGACGGATACAGGCGCTCGAGGATGTAGTCGCGATCCTCTTCGGGAATCTGTGACGGAGAGCGTGTTTCGTCGGCGCTCTTCGGCACCCACACGCGGCCGTCGTTGCGCAACGACTCCGACATGAGCGTGAGCTTCGACTGGAACTCGTCGCTCTGGGGAATGCACGTGGGGTGGATTTGCGTGTAGCACGGGTTGGCGAAGTACGCACCCTTGCGGTGTGCACGCCATGCCGCCGTGACGTTGCAAGCCATCGCGTTGGTGGACAAGAAGAACACGTTGCCGTAGCCGCCGGTCGCCAGCACCACCGCATGGGCGGAATGCGACGTGACTTCGCCGGTCATCAAGTCGCGCACAACGATTCCTGCGCAACGTCCCTCGATGTTGACCACGTCGACAAGTTCGGTGCGGTTGAAGAGGCGCACGCCGCCCAAGCCGATCTGTCGGGCCAGCTGCTGGTAGGCACCCAAGAGCAACTGCTGGCCGGTCTGGCCACGGGCGTAGAAGGTACGGCTGACCTGGGCACCACCGAACGAGCGGTTGTCGAGCAGGCCGCCGTACTCGCGGGCGAAGGGCACGCCCTGGGCCACCATCTGGTCGATGATGTTGACCGATACCTCGGCCAAGCGATGCACGTTGGACTCGCGGGCGCGGAAGTCACCACCCTTGATGGTGTCGTAGAACAAGCGGTGCACGCTGTCGCCGTCGCCCTGGTAGTTCTTGGCGGCGTTGATGCCGCCCTGGGCGGCGATCGAGTGCGCACGACGCGGCGAGTCGTGGAAGGTGAAGGCATCAACCTGATAGCCCAACTCGGCAAGTGACGCCGCGGCAGATGCGCCGGCAAGACCGGTGCCCACCACGATGACCTTGAACTTGCGCTTGTTGTTGGGATTCACCAACTTGACGTCGGACTTATACGACTCCCACTTGTCCGCAAGCGGACCTGAAGGAACTTTGCTGTTGAGATCAACGCTCATTCTTGTGGCCTTTCTTGTTACTTGCTGACGAAATCAGACGCTGACGATGCCGGCGAGCACCGCGACCGGGAAGGAAACATTGCCCACCACGACAACCGTGGCAAAGCCGGTGGCGAATGCGCGCCGCCACTTGTTGAATCGGGGGTTGTTCCAGCCCATCGACTGGAACAGGCTCCACGCACCGTGGAAAAGGTGGATGCCGAGTGCAATGTTGGCGACGATATAGAACACGGAAACCGGTACGCGCTCGAAGCTGCGCACCACGTTTTCGTACACATTGGCGCGAACAAACTCACCTTCGGCTCCGATGGTGTTGACTGTGCCGAACGTGAGGTCGAGAAGGTGCCACACCACGAACAGGAGCACGATGACGCCCGTGTAGCGCATGGAGCGACTGGCAAAGCTGGCGATCTGATAGTCGCGGGCACTCTGGTACTTGACCGGACGAGCCTTGCGATTCAGTTGGGTCAGCGACCACGCGGCATGGATGTGCAACAGCACCATCGTGATGAGCCCGCCGCGCAGCAGCCACAAGATGACTCCCTTGGGGGCGAGCGGATAGAGAAGTTTTTTCAAAAACTCTGCGTAACTGTCGAGCGACTCGGCACCTTGATACATCTTCAAGTTGCCGATCATGTGGAAGAGCACGAAGCCCATGAGGCCGATGCCGGTGACTCCCATGACGTACTTCTTGCCCACAGCGGTGCTGTAGAGGTCGAGAAGGAACGGTCGACGCTTTTTCGTCTGCGTAGCGGTTCCCGTGACGGGACCCCTCTTTTCTAGAACCTGTGCCATCCACAACGCCTTTCTGATGGACTTCCGGGGTCGGGCCCATGAATGAAGCCCTAATAAGCGAAGTAACGCTAGCCCCACCTCCCTGGCGGGGAGAACTTCGCCGATGATTTCTATTCGTACGCGCCCGATTCCCTACACTCTGTCCAACCCCGTGACGTCCGTCTCTGAGCCTTGTGTGCCCCAGCGATGGACCAACCGGGGAGATCAGGCTTCACCACACGAATCACAAACTCATTAGGACGGTCCTTCGACATGGAATCAATCCCGTACCTTGCCGGGCTCTCCGCTATTGCGGCGCTGCTTCTGGCTGGCTACTTCTTCAAGCTGGTGGGAGCCGCACCCCCCGGCGACGAGCGCATGGTCTTCCTCATGACGGAAATCCAGAAAGGGGCAAAAGCCTTTCTGAAGAAGGAATACTCGTGGCTCTCGATCTTCGTTGTGGTCCTCGCAATCGTTCTGGCCGTCGTCGTCACACCAATGGC
>JBILKS010000011.1:0-11874 GCA_044376595.1 Ilumatobacteraceae bacterium
GCGACGTCGGGTTCGCTAGCGGGCGCAGGGCTAGATTGGTCGCATGAAGGCAGCGCTACTCGTCGAAAGTCTCACCGGGAACACGTGGAAAGCAGCCGAGATGATCGGCGCACAGTTGCAGCAAGAAAATTGGACCATCACCGGTCTGGATCCCGTGCGCAAGCCCGACCACGGTGCCATCCAGGCTGCCGACATCGTCTTGGTGGGCACCTGGGTGCACGGTCTGTTCGTCGTGGGCCAGGCGCCGTGGGGCGCCGGTGCGTTGGCCAAGTTGCCGGCCATGCGTGACAAGAAGGTGGCAACGTTCTGCACGTTTGCGCTGAATCCCGCAAAGACACTCGACACCATGACTCGCATCATGGAGACCCGCGGAGCCGAGGTGATCGGCGGGCTGGCCCTGAATCGGGGCAAGTTGGCCCAGCACACCGAAACCTTCGTGGACCGCCTGCTGGCAGCCACCAATAACGCCTAAGAGCTCGTTCGGCCCTACTCGTCGCCGCGGAGGTCGATGTACAGGGTCTTGCGGTTTTCCACCAGTGGCCGCACGTCGGTAGGGGCGGCGAGTTCGTCAACGTTCAGCGAGCGTCCTTCGCAATCCGTGAACGTGCTGGTTCCCTGCACTTGGGTGGCGATGCAGGTTTCGTCTCGATCGGCAGGGTAGGCGTAGAACACTCGCCATCCCAAGGCCGGATCGTCTCCCTGGTGGTCGAGAACGATGCTGCGGGTGCCGTCGGGGTCGCGGAGGTCGGGGTAGAGAACAGGCCCACTGGAGTTCACTGTGTCGGAGGCGGCCTGCACCGAGCCAACACGGAAGATGCGGTCACCCAGATTGGTGATGCGCTCGGGATTGCGCGAAATCAGGGATGCAGCGCCCCACAGGGCCAGAAAGAGCAGGCCAAAGAAGAGGATTCCGGACACGACAGGGACCACGGCACGCGCGAGGGGGGTCCGAAGGCGGGGATTGGGCACGCCTCCATTGTGGCTGGCAATCCCGCGGGTTGTGGCACGGAAGGCACTTCGGCGTAGGGTTTCTTCCTTGTGAAGCGGCCCTACCGAGTTGTTGTAGCCAAACCTGGCCTGGACGGCCATGATCGTGGCGCCAAGACCATCACCCGTGCATTGCGCGACCATGGTTTCGAAGTCATTTACACGGGTCTGCACCAGACTCCCGAGCAGATTGCCGAGACGGCCCTCCAAGAAGACGTTGATGCCGTCGGGTTGTCGTTGTTGTCCGGTGCGCACCTCACTCTCTTCCCGCGTGTGATGGAAGAACTGCGCAATCGCGATCTCGGCGACATTCTCATCTTCGGTGGTGGCGTCATCCCCGATGCCGATGCACGGAAGTTGAAAGAGCAGGGCGTGGGCGAGGTCTTCGGACCCGGTTCGTCGCTGAAGGCCATTTGTGTGTGGTTGGAAGCCGAACTCGACAAGCGCGTCGCGGTCTGATCAGCGATCGAGCACATTTTCAATCAAGCAACTTCGTAAGGAAAGAACAAGGAGCAAGAGTGGACCTCTTCGAATATCAAGGCAAGCAGTACTTTGCCAAGTTCGGCATTCCGGTGTCCGCTGGTGGAGCCGCCTTCACGGTCGATGAAGCCGTGAAGGTCGCCGATTCGGCGCAGTACCCCGTAGTCGTGAAGGCACAGGTGCAGGTGGGTGGCCGCGGCAAGGCGGGCGGCATCAAGTTGGCGAACAACGCCGACGAGGCGCGCTTCCATGCAGGAAACATCCTGGGAATGGACATCAAGGGTCACATCGTCAAGTGCCTGTGGGTCGAGCACGCCTCCGACATTGCCGAGGAGTACTACGCGTCGTTCACTCTCGATCGCGCCGCGAAGAAGCACCTGTTGATGCTCTCCGCCGAAGGTGGCGTGGAGATCGAAGAAGTTGCCGAGAAGAATCCCGATGCCATCGTCAAGTTGCACATCGATCCCGTCGACGGACTCAGCGAAGCGGTTGCCCACAAGGCCGCTGTCGATGCAAAGATTCCGGCCAAGGCTCTCGACGGTGTGGCCAAGATTCTCGTGCAGCTCTACCGCTGCTTCACCGAGGGCGACTGTGACCTTGCAGAGATCAACCCGTTGATCCTGAAGCCCACCGGCGAAGTGCACGCACTCGACGCCAAGGTCTCGCTCGACAACAACGCCGCATATCGCCACCCCGAGTGGGACGAATACCGCGCAACCGAAGAGCTCGACGCTCGTGAGCAACTCGCCCGTGAAAAGGATCTGCAGTACATCGGTCTGTCGGGCTCCGTCGGCATCATCGCCAACGGCGCCGGCTTGGCCATGAGCACTCTCGACGTGGTCAACCAGGTGGGTGGCACGGCCGCCAACTTCCTGGACATCGGTGGCGGCGCGAACGCCGACCAGATGGCAGCCGCGCTCGAGGTCATCAACTTCGACAAAGACGTGAAGAGCATCTTCATCAACATCTTCGGTGGTATCACCCGCGGCGAGGAAGTCGCCAAGGGCATCGTTGAAGCCATGAAGCGTGTGGAACTCCGCGCACCCATCGTCATTCGTCTCGACGGCACCAACGCCGAAGAGGGCCGCGAGATTCTGGCCAAGGCCGGCATCCCCGAGTCGAAGCTGCAGAGCAAGCCCACCATGTTGGAAGCGGCACATGCTGCTGTTGCGATTGCGAACGGAAAGTAGGAGAGTCATGGCAATTTTCGTCAACGAGAACACCAAGGTCATCGTTCAGGGTCTCACCGGAGGCCAGGGCAAGTTCCACGGTCTGCGCAACCGCGCCTACGGCACCAAGGTTGTCGGCGGTGTCACACCGGGCAAGGGCGGACAAGACGTCGAGGGCATTCCCGTGTTCGACTCGGTCGCCGATGCCGTGAAGGCAACCGGTGCCGACGCATCGTTCATCGCGGTGCCGCCGAAGGCCGCTTCGGCAGCCATCCTCGAGGCTGCCAACGCCGGCGTGAAGTTCATCGTGTGCATCACCGAGGGCATCCCCGCCCAGGATGAGGCACGCACCTACAACACGCTCGTACGCGACTTCCCGGGCGTGCGCCTCCTCGGCCCCAACTGTCCCGGCATCATCAGCCCCGGAAAGTGCAACATCGGTATTACCGCCGGCGAGATTGCCGCGTTGCCCAGCGCGAGTGGCCCGAACGTCGGCATCGTGTCGCGTTCCGGAACACTCACGTACCAGGCGTTGTACGAACTGAAGCAACAGGGCATCGGCGTCAGCACATGTGTCGGAATCGGTGGTGATCCCGTTCCCGGTACGTCGTTCGTCGATTGTCTGGCCGAGTTCCAGAAGGATCCCGAGACCCACGCCATCATCATGATCGGTGAAATCGGTGGTTCGGCAGAAGAAGAGGCAGCTGATTTCATCAAGGCCAATGTCACCAAGCCGATGAGCGCTTACATTGCCGGCGTTACCGCCCCCGCGGGCAAGAAGATGGGACACGCCGGCGCCATCGTCTCCGGAGGCAAGGGAACTGCTCAGGGCAAGATGGACGCGTTGCGCGCCGCTGGTGTGAAGGTGGGCCTCAACCCCACTGAAGCCGGCTCGCTCATGGCGGAAATCGTCAAGAGCCTGAAGTAATCGCAACCCGATCGGCAGGTACGACAGTGCCCCGCGCTCTCCTCAGCGTCTACGACAAGACGGGAATCGAGGAGTTTGCGCGGGGCCTCGTCGCATCCGGGTGGAGCATCGTCTCCAGCGGCGGCACAGCCAAGGCTCTGGCCGCGGCAGGGATCCCTGTCACCGACGTCGCCGAGATCACCGGTGTGCCTCCGATTCTCGATCACCGCGTAGTGACCTTGCATCCCAAGGTGCACGGGGGAATCCTTGCCGACACGTCGAAGGGGAACCATGTCGAGGACATGGCCGCCTACGACATCGAAGCGATCGACCTCGTCGTCGTCAGCCTCTATCCGTTCGAGGCGAACCCCAGTGTCGATCTCATCGACATCGGTGGCCCGGCGATGATCCGTGCCGCGGCCAAGAACTTCGCCCGGGTCGGAGTGGTAGTGAGTACCGGCCAGTACGCGTCGGTACTCGACGAGATCTCACGCAACGGCAGTCTCGGCAGTGACACGCGCAAGCGTCTGGCGGCCGAGGCGTTCACGGCCACTCGCAACTACGACTCGGCAATCGTGGAGTGGCTCACCGAGGGAACAGCCAAGTCCTTGCATCTCGAGCAGATCAGCACCTTGCGTTACGGAGAAAACCCGCATCAAGAAGGCGCGCTGTACCACGTTGCAGACCAACACAGTTGGTGGAAGTCGGCCGAACAGCTGGGCGGCAAGGAGATGTCGTATCTCAACGTGTTCGATGCAGATGCAGCATGGAGATTGGTCAATCAGTTCCGTCGTCCCGCAGCCGTGGTGGTGAAGCACGCCAATCCTTGCGGTGTGGCCGAGGCCAGCGACATTGCCACGGCGTACAAGCGCGCTCATCATTGTGATCCCGTCAGCGCCTTCGGTGGAATCATCGCGCTGAACCGCGAAGTGGATGTCGAAACGGCAACTGAGATCAACAACGTGTTCACCGAAGTGGTGGTGGCACCGTCGTTCAGCGCCGAGGCGTTGGAGTTGTTGCAGAGCAAGAAGAATCTCCGCATCGTGCGCGCGGAGGCTCCTCGGGCGGCAGTCCACGAAGTGCGCAGTGTCAGCGGTGGTGTGTTGGTACAAACCAACGATCCGGTCGCCGATGACGCGACGTCATGGCGTGTGGTCAGCGCAGCACAACCCACACCCGAACAACGAGAGCTCGCCGCGTTCGCCTGGCAGGTGTGCGCTGCCGTCACGTCGAATGCCATCGTGGTGGCCAACGACCTGCGCGCAGTTGGTATTGGTGGCGGCCAGCAGAACCGTCTCGATGCAGCCCGTCTGGCCTGCGAGCGCGCAGGGGAGCGGGCCATCGGTGGTGCGGCAGCGAGCGACGCCTTTTTCCCTTTCCGCGACGGACTCGACATGTTGGCGTCTGCCGGAGTGCGCGTTGTGGTGGAGCCGGGTGGAAGTGTGCGTGACGAAGAAGTCATTGCTGCTGCCGACGAACAGGGGATTGTGTTGTTCTTCACCGGTGTACGCCACTTCCGTCACTAAACTCACAGCAGTCATGGCCCGCATCAACGACCTCCTTGCCGCCGGGCGCACGTTCTCGTTCGAGTTCTTTCCCCCGAAAACCGATGCCGCGCAGTTGTCGTTGGGACGCACCATCGCCGAGCTCGAGGTGTTGAAGCCGAGTTTTGTGTCGGTCACCTACGGTGCGGGCGGCAGTACCCGCGAGCGCACGCGTGATCTCGTCACATGGATGCGCCGCGAGACGCAGATCTCACCCATGGCCCACCTCACCTGTGTCGGGCATACCCGTGCAGACATCGACGAGATTCTCGACACGTACGCCGCGGCCGGTGTGGAGAACATCCTGGCGCTGGGCGGAGACCCGCCCACGGACCCGGCCGACATTCGACCCAGCGACTACGAACATGCGATGGATCTTGTGATGCATTTGCGCCAGCGTGGCGGCTTCAGCATCGGCGTTGCGGCACACCCTGAGATGCATCCGCGCAGCCCGTCTCGCGAGGTTGATCGTCGCCACTTGGCAGAGAAGTTGTCCCTCGCCGACTTCGCCATCACGCAGTTCTTCTTCGAGGCTCGTCACTACATCGAGTTGGTCGAGGAGATGGCCGCATTGGGAGTCACCAAGCCCATCATCCCCGGCATCATGCCGGTCACCAATCGCAACCAGGTCCAGCGCATGGCCGAACTGTCGGGTGCAGCGTTCCCCCAGTGGCTGGCCGACCGTCTCGTCGATGTCGACGATCCCGAAGAAGTACGCCGTATCGGTGTTGAGGCCGCCACAGAGTTGTGCAGCGAGTTGCTGGCTGCCGGAGCGCCCGGTTTGCACTTCTACACGCTGAATCGGTCCACGGCCACTCGCGAGATCTACCACAGCCTCGATCTGCCGATTCTCACCTGAACCTCGATCTCGGCTCTCTGACGCTCCATTCGACCAACCAGAGACGATAATTGCCACCGTGTCCGTGAACCCCCCAGATTCAACAGGAGGCTTGCGGGCCCAGGCAGTGGTGCCCTACCTGCCCGGCCTCGACGGTCTGCGTGCCATTTCGGTGATTGCCGTCATCTTGTACCACGCGAATCACACGTGGCTGCAGGGCGGGTTCCTCGGTGTCGAAGTCTTCTTCGTGATCAGCGGATACCTGATCACCATGCTGTTGGTTGCCGAGTCACAGCGCACCGGAGCGGTGAACCTGCGCGAGTTCTGGAAGCGCCGAGCGCGGCGCCTTCTCCCCGCGATGTGGACCTTGATGGTGGGCGTCACGTCGTACGTGGCGATCTTCCGGCGTTCGGAGTTGGGCAACCTGCGCGGCGACGTGATCGCAGGCCTCACCTACGTCACCAACTGGTTCCAGGTCTTCACCGGCAGTTCCTACTTCAGTGCGTTTTCCTACGCGCCGTTGCGTCACCTGTGGTCGCTCGCCGTGGAAGAACAGTTCTATCTCTTCTGGCCGCTCTTGATGTTCGGTCTCCTCAAGTTGGGTCGCCGCCGCCTGCCTGTCATCGGCCTTGCGTTCTTGCTCACCAGTGTCGGTATCGCCGTGTTGTGCATGGCGATCTATCGCAGCGGGTACATCGGCGACGTCTCGCAGACTCCCGACCAGTACATGTCCTTTATGGGTCGTGACGTGGCACGTATCGACTTCGTCTATCTCTCCAGCATCACCCGCGCCGGTGGACTCTTCCTCGGCGCAGCTCTTGGTGTGTGGTGGAGGCCATGGTCGATCGCTCGTGCACGCATCGCCAGCCGCGGAGCGCTGCTCGACACGGTGGGTTTGTTGGGCCTTCTCTCCCTGGGCGTCATGATGTGGCGTTTTCAGAACATCGTGAGCGGAGGAGAAGACGGCTCGGCCGGCTACGACCTGTTGTATCGCGGCGGATTCTTCTTGGTGGGCCTGGCCACGCTCGCCGTCATCGCCGCGGTCACGCACCCCACAGCGGTGCTCGGCCGGGTGGTTCTGGGCAACCGCACGTTCGTGTGGGTTGGCCAGCGCTCGTACGGCCTGTACCTGTACCACTGGCCGATCTTTCAGTTCTCTCGCCATCTCGCGGGCAAGCCGCTCACGTGGATGCAGTTCGGCGCGCTCATGGCCATCACCCTGGTAGTCACCGAGCTGTCGTATCGCTTCATCGAGACCCCCATCCGCAAGGGCCATTTGGGTCCGTGGTTGCGCTCGTGGCGTGGCGCGCGCACACCCGAACGTCTGGCGCATCGTCGCCGTATGGGGGCGGTCTTTGCGCTCAGTCTCGCGTTTCCTGTTTTTGCGGTCGTCAATCTGTCCACAGCAAAGGTGCAACTCGACGACATCTCGCAGAGCTTGGTTGACGCCGACGAGTTCACCACGGATCTGTTGACATCGACCAGCGTCGAGTCTCCGAACGATGCGGCCCAGCCGTCGTCAACTCTGGCAACTGCCACCACCACGACAGTTGCCGTGCAGAAGATCGAGGTACTCGCCATTGGGGACTCCGTGATGCTGGGCGCGGCCGAAGAACTTGCCACTTATGGCATCACCGTCGACGCCCAAAAGAGTCGGCCTTTCAAGGCCGCTCTGCCCATCGTCAACTACGTGAAGTCCATCGGCGCATTGGGCGAGGCGGTGGTGATCCATCTCGGTACCAACAGCGGAACCAGCCAGGACACCATCGACAGCATCATGGCACCGCTGGCTGGCGTGCCCCTTGTGCTGGTGCTCACCAACGCCGTGCCAGGCAAGGGCTGGGAGAAGTCCAACAACACGCTGATCAGGGCCCTGCCGGATCGTTACCCGAACGTGAAGGTCCTGGACTGGAAGCTTCTGGTGGACCCGAATCCGAAGTGGGTCTACGACGATGGGACCCACCTTCGCCCCATCGGTCAAGAACGCTATACAGACGCCATCTTGGAGGCACTCGGCCGACCGGCCGTGCCTGTGCCCACCACTTCCAGCACGGTTCCGGCCACCAGCTCAACCACGAGTCCGGTCGCGAGTTCCACCTCACTTGGGAGTTAGGCAGTCCGCCGACCTACGCTTCTCGGCTATGACAACCCCAGTACGAGTTGCCGTGACCGGTGCCGCCGGTCAGATCGGCTACAGCCTCCTTTTCCGTATCGCCTCTGGTGCCATGCTTGGACCCGAGACCCCGGTGATTCTCCAACTCTTGGAAGTCACGCCGGCGCTCGGCGCCCTTGAAGGCGTCAAGATGGAACTCGATGACTGCGCCTTTGCGCCGCTTGTCGACGTCATCTGCACCGACAAGGCCGACATTGCCTTTGGTGACGCAGATGTCGCGTTGTTGGTCGGAGCCATGCCCCGCAAAGACGGCATGGAGCGTGCCGACTTGTTGTCAGCCAACGGTGGCATCTTCAAGCCGCAGGGCCAGGCCATCGCAGCCAACGCCAAGAAGGACGTGAAGGTCTTGGTTGTGGGCAACCCTGCCAACACCAACGCGCTCATCGCCATGAACAATGCCAAGGGCATCAACCCCGGTCAGTTCACCGCCATGACCCGCCTCGACCACAATCGCGCCGTGACGCAGCTGGCACAGAAGGTCGGCAGACCGAACACCGCAGTGAAGAAGATGACCATCTGGGGCAACCACTCCACGACCCAGTACCCAGACCTCTTCCACTGCGAAGTTGACGGCAAGAACGCCGCCGCATTGGTGAATGACCATCAATGGCTCGACGAGACCTTCATTCCCACCGTTGCCAAGCGCGGTGCGGCAATCATCAAGGCACGTGGCCTGTCCTCGGCTGCATCGGCTGCGAATGCCGCAATCGATCACGTTCGTTCGTGGGTCAAGGGCACACCCGAAGGTGATTGGGTCTCCATGGCCGTGCCGTCCGATGGTTCGTACGGCGTGCCCGAAGGATTGATCTCGTCGTTCCCGTGCATTTGCAAGAACGGCAAGTACGAAATCGTTCAGGGTCTCGACATCGATGCCTACAGCCGCACCAAGATCGATGCCTCGGTTGCCGAGCTCGAAGAAGAGCGCGCTGCAGTCCGTGAACTCGGCTTGATCTAGTCAGGACCTCACCGACTCAACATTCGTTTCGGAAAGACGAAAAGGGCCGGCCCAACGGGGCCGGCCCTTTTCGTTGTCGAGAAAGAGTCAGTGATATTCGGTGTTTTCGGCGACCGAAGTGAACAAGGGGTCGAGTGCGGCAAATACCTGTTGGCTCTCCAGCAGCAGCTGTGCGTTGCCGCCGAGTCTGATGCCGCCCGTGATGAACGCGTCTTCGGCAGTCATGTCGCCCGTTGCCACTGCAACCGCTGTGTCCCACTCTTGTTCGAGACGAACGTCTTCCGGGTCTGCCGGCCCGGCACCGAACGACACGCCATCGTCTCCCACTTGAAGGTGGTAGATCACGGTGTCTTCGGGTCCATCGCTGACAACTTGAGTGATGCCGATCCGCAGTGTGGATCCAAGGGCCTGTAAAGAGAGATCGGCCGCCACGCGGCGGCCGATCTCTTCAATCCAGTCGAGACTGAGATAACGCAAAGGTGTTGAACCCTTGCTATTTGGCATCTGCCATGGAAGGTGCTTTGCGAGCCGAGAACATCAACGCACCGATCAAGATGAGCAGCGACACGCCGGCCACGAGGAATCGTGCGCCGTCGTTGTCTTGCAGCTTGATCACTGCGGGGAGAATCAACAACGACACGAGGTTCATAACCTTGATCAGTGGGTTGAGTGCCGGTCCGGCGGTGTCCTTGAAGGGGTCGCCGACGGTGTCGCCAATCACTGCGGCCTTGTGGGCATCGCTGCCCTTGCCGCCGTGGTGACCGTCTTCGATGTACTTCTTCGAGTTGTCCCACGCACCACCAGCATTGCTGAGGTAGTTGGCCATCAACTGACCGGTGAGGATGACGGCCGCCAAGAATGCACCAAGTGCCATGTAGTTGATGCCGAAGCCGATGATCACGGGTGCGAGCACTGCGAGAAGTGCCGGTGTAGTTAGTTCACGCAGCGACGCGGCAGTACAGATGTCGATGACCGGGCCGTAGTCGGGCTTCTTTGTGCCCGCCATGATGCCGCCGTCGGCAAACTGCTTGCGCACTTCCTGCACCACCACGCCAGCGGTTCGACCCACGGCACGAATCGCGAGAGCGGAGAAGAGGAACGCGATGGAACCACCGACCAACAAACCGATGAATGTCTTCACATCAGCAACGTTGATCTGCGTTTCCACCGCGCGGAAGATGTCGGCACCGTCGATTGTCTTGCCGACGTCTTCGGCGGTCTTGCCGAACATTCCGATGTTGCTCTCGGTGTACTTGAGTCCGAGCTCGCCGGCGATTGTTTCGATGTACGAAGCGAACAGCGCGACCGAAGCAATAACGGCGGAACCGATGGCGAAGCCCTTGGTGACGGCCTTGGTGGTGTTGCCCACTGCGTCGAGGCTGACCATGATGCGCTGCGGCTCACCGTGGAATTCGCCTGACATCTCGGCGATTCCAGCGGCGTTGTCGGACACGGGACCGAAGGTATCTTCCGACACGATCACGCCGGTGGTGGCCAACATACCCATGCCGCAAAGCGCCACGAGGTAGAGCGAGAACTGCAGGTTGCCTCCACCCAGCCACAACGTGCCACCAAGGGCAAGTGCAATGGCGATGATGGCGTAGACGGAAGACTCAAGTCCGGCAGAGGTTCCCGAAAGAACCACCGTTGCCGGGCCGGTCTCTGCTGATTCGGCGATTTCCTTGACGGGACCGTATTCGGTACCGGTGAAGTACTCGGTGAGACGGCTGACCACTTGAGCCAGCACGAGGCCGATGACCACGGCACCAAAGACACGCCAGCCGACTCCGCTCATGACGTCGGAACCATTGCCGACGTAACCGAGGGCGAGAGCCAATGTGCCGATGACGGTGATGATGCCGGCAGTGAGAAAGCCGCGATTGATCGGCTTCAGTGCATTGGTTTCGCCTTCCTTGGCACGCACGGCAAAAATGCCGGCGATCGAGGCGATGACACCAACGGCGCGTGCGGCCAGCGGGAACACCAGGCCGAGGGCCGGGTTCATGCCAACGGAGTTGAATGCGGCCACGCCCAGGATGATGGATGCAACGAGGGTGACCTCGTAGCTCTCGAAGAGGTCGGCGGCCATACCCGCACAGTCGCCCACGTTGTCGCCCACGTTGTCGGCGATGGTCGCGGGGTTGCGGGGGTCGTCCTCGGGGATGCCGGCTTCGACCTTGCCCACCAAGTCGGCGCCGACGTCGGCGGCCTTGGTGAAGATGCCACCACCAACGCGCAAGAAGAGAGCGAGAAGCGAGCCACCGAAACCGAAGCCGATGAGCATTGCCGACGACGTGTTCTGGAAGATGGCGATGATGACCGTGGCGCCCAAGAGACCGAGGCCCACGGTGAACATTCCGGCGATACCGCCTGTACGGAAGGCCACTTTGAGAGCGGCGGGCATCGAGCCGGTACGGGCGGCAGCAGCGGTACGCACGTTGCCGCGCGTGGCCAAGGTCATGCCGATGTAGCCGGTGAGTCCCGAAGCCACGCATCCAAGGATGAATGCGAGTGTGCGAAACAGGCCGGCGGCCCCAAAGCTGAGGGCTTCGTCGCCGTTGGGCTTTTCGATGGCCACCGATGTGACGAACACCACCACGGCGACAGGAATGAGGATGATGGCGATGGTGCGGAACTGTCGCTTCAGGTACGCCCATGCACCTTCCTGGATCGCCAAGGCGATCTCTTTCATTTTGGGCGTGCCCTCATCGGCGGCAAGCACCGATTTCATGAGGTAAAAGCCCACTGCGATGGCCAATAGGGCGGAGAGGCCGGAGAGCAGGAAAACAAGCCACTCACCTCCCTGGAGGGTGAAATCCTG
>JBILKS010000175.1:0-3806 GCA_044376595.1 Ilumatobacteraceae bacterium
CGACATCCATCGCACCGACATGCACATGGGTCGCGAGAACCGGTCGGCACGCTACAAAGACAAGTTGCCCGGCCATCTCGGATTCGGAGTGGGCCAACACTTCTGTATGGGATACGCCATGGCTCGTCAAGAAGCAGTAATTGCCTGCACTCGGATGATGCAGGTCATGAAAAATCCGCGGCCGAAGTTTGCCGAGCACGAAGGAATCTCGTCGCCCAACATCGACAGCGGTGGCTTCCGTTCGCCACGCGATCTGTGGATCGCCTTCGACAAGTGATGCCATGCGAGTGACGATCGATCTTGACAAGTGCATGATGGCCGGGGAGTGCGTCTACAACCATCCGTGGCTGTTCGAGTTCGACGACGAAGGTCTTCCCAAGGTGAGAGTCGCCATCGTTGCCGATTCCGATCAGATCAAGGGCGCAAACCAGGCCCGTGAGGTATGCCCAAGCGGAGCTATTCAGCTACTCGATAACTGAGCTGTACCAAGACGTCACAAGTGCGCCCCCTGGGATTCGAACCCAGAACCTGCGGATTAAGAGTCCGTTGCTCTGCCATTGAGCTAGAGGCGCGCGCTCAAGATCATACGACACGCCCAGGGCGAAATCACAAAGCGAATGCACAAAGCACAACGAGAAGAGGCCGGCTCGCTTGCGCGAACCGGCCCCTTCGTTTGGGTGAGCGAGGGGACTTGAACCCCCGGCCTTCAGGGCCACAACCTGACGCTCTAACCAGGCTGAGCTACGCCCACCAAGACCACCGAGTGTGCCAGATCGAGCGAAAATCCCCAACCTCTCAGCGCAGTCCAGCACTCAAATGACGAGGAATTTCTTGCGTTGGCTGTGTCTTAGGATCAGTGACGTGTGGAGGGGTCCGCATGGCTTTCGCGGTGACGCGATGATCGGGGGGAACATGGCTGCTCAAGAAGTGAACTGGCAAGAGCGGGTGACGCCCGATCTGGTGCAGCAGTACAAGCGCGACGGTGTCGTGTTCATGGATCAACTGCTGCATCCGCTGTGGCTGCAGTTGGTGGAGATGGGTATCTCCCGGGTGCTGAACAACTCCACCCGCAAGCAGACCTTCTTCGCCGGCGACGAGGGACAGTTCATCGACACGGTTCGCAACTGGGACTTGACGCCCGAGTTTCAGCGGCTCACGTACGACTCGCCCATCGCAGACATCCTCGGTGCCTTCATCGATTCGCCGCGCGTGTGGCTGCTGTTCGACCACGTTTTCGTGAAAGATGGCGGCAACTGCAAGCGCACCCCGTGGCACCAGGATCTCACGTACTGGCCGGTGGCTGGCACGCAGTTGGCTTCGATGTGGATCACCATCGACCCAATCCCCAAGCACGAATGTCTCGAGTACATCGCTGGCTCGCACCGCCAGACCTTGTACGACGGGTTCGACCCGCCCCGCGCGGGAGAGGACCCCACCTTGCCGTTCTACGGCGAGGGATTTCCGCGATTGCCCGACATCGAAGCCGACCGATCGAAGTGGGACATTCGTTCGTGGGACATCACGCCGGGCGACGTGGTGATTTTTCATCCCGGCGTCCTGCACGGCGGTGGTCCTACTTCCGAAGGTCGTCGACGTCGCACATTGTCTGTCCGGGTGTTCGGAGAAGACGTGGTGTTCGACGAACGCCCGAAGACACGCCCCACGGCGCCGCGAACACCGGGCCTCGAACTGTTGCTGAAGCCCGGTGATCCGTTGCGCCATCCGTACTACCCGCGACTTCGTCCTCTGCCTGCGAACCAGCGCCCCGACTTCTACGAGTGACCCGCGAGGCAGGCCCGTGCCTGTGACACAAATGTCATGAATCGTTTTCGCGGCGAAAGATCCTGCGGTGATCCTTTGTCTGATACCCTCGGGACTTCGGAATCCATTGAGGAACGATATGACTGCGACGAAATCCACGTTGCCCAACTCCAGCCCCAGTACGCCCCTGAAAGATCGGGAGGCGTTGGCGGCGCGAGCCAAGTTGATCACCGCTCGCGAACTGCAGCGCTACTCCGACCGCACCACCGCATCCCAGGCAGCAAATGCCCGGGCGCGTCGCGTGATGCCGTTGGGGGTGCCCTCCAGCTTCCAGGCCTACGACCCCTATCCCATCGTGGTGCGCCGCTCAGAAGGTGCACACATGGAAGATGTCGACGGCCATCGTTACATCGACTTCGACATGGGTTTCGGTGCACTGTTCTCCGGCCACGGCAACCCTGTCGTTCGTGCCGCGGTGAACAAGCAACTCGATCACGGAACATTGTTCGTCACGCCGTGCGAGTTGAACTCCGATGTCGCCGAACTTCTCGGACAACGCTACGGCTTGCCCATGTGGCGCTTCACCAACTCGGGTACCGAGGCCACCATGGATGCCATTCGTGTTGCGCGTGGTGTCACGGGCCGCGACAAGATCGTGAAGGTCGAGGGGGGTTATCACGGTCATCACGACGAAGTGATGATTTCCATGAAGCCACCGCTCGACAAAGCCGGCCCGGCCGATGCGCCGATTCCGGTGCCGTCCACTGCCGGTGTCACGCAGGCTGTTCTCGGTGACACCATCGTCATTCCGTACAACAATCCCGAGGCACTCGAGCGTGCGCTGGCGAACAATGACGTGGCCTGTTTCATCGTCGAGCCCGTCATGGAGAACATCGGCATCTGTCTGCCGCAGCCGGGCTATCTCGAGAAGGTTCGCGAGATCACGCAGCGTCACGGCACGTTGTTGATCTTCGACGAAGTCAAGACCGGTATCACTGCTGGTTGGTCCGGAGCCACGGGTGTGCTTGGCGTGACTCCTGATCTCGTGGCACTGGCCAAGAGCATCGGTGGCGGTTTCCCGCTCGGCGCTTTCGGTGGCAAGGCCGAGTACATGGATGTCATCACCCAGGGCAAGGTCATTCACCTCGGCACGTACAACGGCAATCCGCTGGTGATGGCGGCATCTCATGCGGTACTCACCGAAGTGTGCACTCCCGAAGCCACCGACAATGTGGTGGCACTCAACGCAAAGTTGCTCGCAGCATGCAATGGCATCATTTCTGCGGCGGGTTTGCCGGCGCATACCGTGCAGTTCGGTGCCAAGGGTTGCATCACGTGGTCTGAATCGCCGATTCGCAACTACCGCGACTACAAGGCAACCGACTTCGACCTCGCTTTTGCGCAGTGGATCCACGGCATCAACAGAGGAGTGCTGTTGCCTCCCGGCCTCGACGAACAGTGGTTGATTTCGATGATGCACACCGATGCCGAGGTCATGCACTACGCCGACGTCTTCGGCGAATTCGTTGACGAACTCACCAAATAGGGTACCCTAGGGGGTATGAGTACCTCGCAGCGTCCCGCTCTTGCGCGCATGCTTGTGCGCGGTCTCTTTCGCCGTTGTGCATGGTGCGGTGGCAAGGGGGCGTTCTTCCGTGGCTGGTTCAAACGCGATGCGCGTTGTCACACCTGTGGCCTGTTGTGGGAGAGAAAACTCGAGGGCTTCGAACTCGGCGCAATGACAATCAACGTCATCGTGTCCTACGGGTCCATCATCGCCGGCATCGGTATCGGTGTTCTGGTGTCGTATCCCGACGTGGCTGTCATGCCTCTCTTGATTGTGGGTGGCGTGCTTGCGGTGTCGCTGCCGATTCTGATGTACCCCATCAGCTATGCGATGTGGCTGGGGGTCGACCTCCTCATGCGTGATCTCGAGCCCCATGAAATCGCCGACGCCCAAGCGGCTGTGGCCGACGGACGGGCCGCAGCTGGCACGGCGTGAGCCGGATCAACACGGCGTAAGCCGGATCAACACGGCGTGAGCC
>JBILKS010000176.1:0-3793 GCA_044376595.1 Ilumatobacteraceae bacterium
GTACGAAGAATCATGGCTAGCCCCCTGCAAGTTCCGCCCGCAGGTATTCCGTTGGTCTATCGGTGCCACGGTACGAATGCAATGCGACCACCAAAAGCGTCGCAAAAGAGGCTGAAATCGAGCCAGATCGGCCGAAAAAGCCGAAAAAGAGCCAATGGCGGAGAGGGTGGGATTTGAACCCACGGTCCGCTTTAACACGGACAACGCCTTAGCAGGGCGCCCCATTCGGCCACTCTGGCACCTCTCCTGGGTGGGGAGAGTCTAGGCAGGCAATGGGTCTGATTCCCCCCGCCGATGGTGCGTGTTACGTGCGTGTCAAGAGCTTGTCTGTCGACGCCATACCCGTGTCCGGCGGAAATCGGATCGGTTCGCACCTCCTAGTATCGCTGTCACGCATTGACTTTTACCGGGAGGAAACTTTGAGCAAGCGTGTAACCCGTTCATCCATGGCACGGAAATGGCTGCCTATGGCCGCCACCGTCGCCCTCGGCGTGGGACTTGTTGCCTGTAGCGACGACGAGTCGTCGACCAGCGACGCCACGGCAACCGAAGAAACAACCGCCGACACCACGGCAACCAGCGACACCACTGCTGCAGCAACCGAGGACACCGCGGCTCCGGCCGAAGGTGAGTACCCCGCAACATGGGACTCCAACTTTGCCGCCTGGACCGAAGATGCAGCTCCGGTTGCTTGTGGTCCGAAGGAAGGCGAGCCGCTGAAGGCCGCATGGGTCTATGTCGGACCCATCAACGACGGTGGCTGGACACAGGCGCACAACGAAGCGCGTGAAACCGTTCAGGAATACTTCGGCGACAAGATCGAAACCACGTACAAGGAGAACGTCCCCGAGGGCGATCAGACCTTGCAGGTTGTCGAAGACCTCATTGCCGACGGCAACACGGTGATCTTCGGTACCTCGTTCGGATTCCAGGATTCGTTCGCCGCTGCCGCCGAGAAGTACCCCGATGTGTGCTTCGAGTTCGCCACCGGATTCAAGAGTGGACCGAACCTGTCGCAGTTCTACGGCTCGGCCGAAGACACCGACTACCTCACCGGCATGGCCGGCGGTGCCGCATCGAAGACCGGCAAGATCGGCGTCCTCGCATCCTTCCCCATCCCGGAAGTTGTGCGTGGCGTCAACGCGTGGACCTTGGGTGCCAAGGCAACCAACCCCGACGCTGAAGTCAAGGTTGTGTGGACCAACACCTGGTTCGATCCCGCACTCGAGCGCAAGACGGCCGAAGCACTCATCGCCGATGGTGCAGACGTCATCGGTGTGAAGTCGCAGGACTCCCCCGCATCAGGCGACGCCGCCAAGGCCGCCGGAGTGCCGTGGGCCGGATACGACTCCGACCAGAGTGCCAACTACCCCGACGTGTGGCTGACTGCCACCACCTACCACTGGGACATCTACGAGATTCCTCGTATCCAGCAGGTGCTCGACGGTACGTGGACCGCTGGCAACTACTACGGCGACCTGTCCGATGGCTTTGTCCGCCTTGCTCCCTTCGGTGACCTCGTCTCCGAAGAGACTCGCGCAGCAATCGCCACGAAGAAGGCCGAGTTGACCGAGAACCCCGGCGGCATGTTCGTCGGACCGCTGAATGACAACACCGGCAAGGAAGTCCTCGCAGAGGGCGTCCAGCACACCTACGGGGAACTCATGGGCATGGCCTACCTCGTCGAGGGTGTCGTCGGCGAAATTCCCGCGGGCTGAGTCACACTCACTCGAGCGAAGGGACGGGCCCATGGGCCCGTCCCTTCGTGTTTCTACTAGCGTTCACACACGGGCTCGACGCGATTCATGTGCGTCGAGGGGAGAGAACATCAGCGCGAAATGACAGACATTGCAGTGCGTATGACAGGGGTTGTGAAGCGCTTCCCCGGAGTGGTGGCCAACGACGGCGTCGAGTTCGAACTGCGCAAGGGCGAAGTTCACGCACTTCTCGGTGAGAACGGTGCCGGCAAGTCGACACTTTCGAACATCCTCACGGGTCTGTATCGACCCGACGAAGGCACCATCGAACTGAACGGCACGCCCGTTGTCTTTGGTTCACCAAAAGCGGCGCTCGACGCGGGCATCGGCATGGTGCACCAACACTTCCGTTTGGTCGAGCCGTTCACGGTTGCCGAGAACGTGGTGCTGGGCAACCCCGAGACACCCTTTGTCATCGACACCGACTCCATTGTTCAACGCGTGACCGAGTTGGCCCAGCGCTACGACATGGCGGTTGATCCGCACGCTCGCATCTGGCAACTCAGCGTGGGCGAGCAACAGCGAGTGGAGATCCTCAAGGTTCTCTATCGCGGTGCACAGGTTCTCATTCTCGACGAGCCCACCGCAGTGCTCACCCCCATCGAGGCAAATGCACTTTTCAAGACTCTCCGCGCCATGACGGCCGAGGGCCGCACGGTCATCTTCATCTCGCACAAGTTGGACGAAGTGATGAACGTTTCCGATCGCATCACGGTGCTGCGCGGTGGTCGCACCGTCGGCACGGTCGACACCTCCAGCACCAATACCCGCGACCTTGCAGCGATGATGGTGGGGCGCAGTGTCGACTTCCAGCGTGTGGTACGTGGCACGCCCGCGGATCGCAACGCCGTCGTTCTGGAAACGAAAGACCTCTGCGGCGTCGACGATCGCGGCCGTCAGGCACTGCACGACGTGTGTCTCACCGTCAGCCGCGGTGAAATCGTCGGTGTGGCCGGCGTGGCCGGCAATGGTCAACGCGAACTCGCCGAAGTCATCGCCGGAATGCGTTCCGCATCGTCGGGCTCTGTCACCATCGAAGGCAGCGCGGTCTCCAACGGCAAGGCCCGATCCGCAATTGCCGGCGGCATCGCCCACGTTCCCGAAGATCGTCTCCACACCGGTCTGGCAGCGGGTCATTCCGTGGCCGACAACATGGCGCTCAAGTCGTACCGCTCACCGCTTCTTTCGCGTTTTGGGCTGTTGAAGCGGCAGGTCATCACTTCGCAGGCCAGCGATCTGGTCGACAGATACGACGTGAAGACACCCGGCACCGACACTCCCGTACGGTTGCTCTCGGGCGGCAACGTGCAGAAGGTCTTGTTGGCGCGTGAGTTCTCCACACAGCCCAAGGTGCTGATCGCCGCATCGCCCACGCGCGGCCTTGACGTCGGAGCCATCGAATCGGTTCGTGCACGCTTGGTCGAAGCGGCCGACAACGGAGTGGGCGTTCTGCTGATCAGCGAAGACCTCGACGAGATCTTGTCGTTGGCGGATCGTATTGCCGTGATGTACGAAGGTCGCATCGTGGCCGACATGCCAGCGGCGGAAGCAACCCGTGAAAATGTCGGCCTTCTGATGGGCGGCGCAACCCTGGAGGCAACGCGGTGAAATCCCCACTCCGTCTGGAACGCCGACTCGAACAACCACGCTGGCTGAACTGGGCCATTCCCGTTCTGTCACTCTTGGCCGCGCTCGTCGTGGGCGGCATCGTTCTCTTGCTGACCGGCAAGAACCCACTCGACGTGTATCAGCGCATTCTCGAACGCGGCTTCCTCTCGGTGCGCGCGCTCACGGGCACGCTGCGCACCGCAACACCGTTCGCCTTCACCGGTTTGTGTGCGGCGGCCGCATTCCGTCTGGGTGTCATCAACATCGGCGGCGAAGGTCAACTCTACGTGGGTGCCATCGGTGCCTCGTTGGTGGGACTGTGGATGGGCGACTCGTATCCCGTGGCCATCGTCATTCTGGCCATGGTCATCTTCGGAGCCATGTTCGGGGCAATGTATGCATCGCTCGTGGGTGTCCTGCGCGCGCAG
>JBILKS010000177.1:0-3774 GCA_044376595.1 Ilumatobacteraceae bacterium
GTTGTTGCATCATCGCGCACCGGCAACGTGGTCGACAAGGTCAGCCACGCCCTTGCGGCACCCGCAGGTCGATTCTTCGACGCACTGCTCACCGGACAATACGACGGCACTCTCGAAGCATCCACCGCCGTCCGTTTGTCGTCGATTCTCCACGATGTGCAGTCACGTGACCCGCTCGACGCGTACCAGCGCCACTCGGGCAAGGTCGTGTCGCCATCGGTGCTCCTCGACGACCTCACCGATGCAGTCACTCGTGCAATCGACGAGCTCACCCGGCCCATCGACGCCATCAAGCACCAAGCAAAGACGGTCACGGTGGGTATCTCGCGCAACGACGAAGGCCTCATGGATCGGGCTCTCGTGCAGTCGGTCATCGGTGCCGGAACTTCACGTGATCGTCTCACCTATCGCACACTCAAGGTTCTGGCTGATCTGGATGCGGCGGTCGTGTCGGTCAACGGGTTCACCCGCTATCGCATCGAAGGCGGATCATCCGACGAAGCCACCATCACCATCATCGAACGCGACGGTTTGTCGAAGGATCTCAAGTCACGGGTCGAAGGCATCGCCAATCTGGTGGGAACCAAGCATCGCGTGGCCCGAGACCAAGAGATTCTCGTCACCCGTGGTCGTGCCGATGGCCGTACCGTCATTCTTGTTCCCGAAGTGAAGTCGGGTGAAACCACCGGGATCACCTTGTTGCACGTCACGTTCCACAAGTCCCTCGACGCCGCCACCATGAAAGCGGTGTTGCAGGGGTACGACGATCGCTACAACCGTCTCGTCGACTGGGTGAAAGAAACCGAAACGGAGTTCCGCGACGATCTGTTGTCGGCGCTGGATGTCACCGAAGCACTGATCGCGCCGATCTCCGAGTCGGCCGAGCGCTGGCGCTCGCGGTAGAAGCGTCGCCATGATCGGACTCGGTGTGGATGCCGTCGACATCGTGCGCTTCCGCGACACGTTGCAGCGCACCCCTTCGATTCGCCGGCGGGTGTTCACGACCGAGGAACTCGAGTTGGCCCAAAGCCGTGGTGACGATGCGGCAACCCTGGCAGCACGATTCGCAGTGCGGGAGGCCACGATGAAGGCTCTCGGGGTCGGTCTCGGTGCATTCGATTTCCACGACGTCTCGGTACGTAGGTCCGCGTCGGGGGAACCACAACTCGAAGTCACCGGGCGCGCAGCCCATTTGGCTGCGCAAAAAGGTGTGGCCACATGGCGAGTGTCGCTGAGCCACACCGACCTTGTCGCTGTCGCAGTCGTCGCAGCACTCTGAGCCGTACGATGGGCGGATGCGGCCCGTGCTCACCCCCGAGCAGATGCGTCATGTCGATGCGAACAGTGGCGTGCCGGTCGACGCGCTGATTCGGCGAGCGGGTTACGCGGTTGCCCATGCGGCTCGCGTGTCAATGGGTGGAACGTACGGCAAGCACGTGGTGGTGTTGGCAGGCAAGGGCAACAACGGCGCCGATGGTCGGGTCGCGGCCGAGTTTCTCGAACAGGGCGGAGCCAGAGTCACCGTTTTCGATGCCGAACGAGCTCCGATGATGATGCCCGCATGCGATCTGTTGATCGATGCCGCCTACGGAACGGGATTCCGCGGTGAATACAACGCACCCACCGTGCATGCTCCCGTGTTGGCCGTCGACATACCCAGTGGGGTCGATGCGTTCACTGGTGAGGCACGAGGCCGTGTGTTGCGTGCCGACACCACAGTCACTTTCGGTGCGCTGAAGCCGGGCATGTTGTTGCAACCCGGCCGCGACCTGGCCGGCGAGGTGGTGATTGCCGAGATCGGTCTGTGCATCGACAAGGCGGGCGAGCTTGATGGCCGTGTGTTGGCGGCGGTGGAACACGATGACATACGTGCATGGGTTCCTTCCCGTGACGTGAACGATCACAAGTGGAAGACCGGAGTCCGGGCAATCACCGGGAGTCGGGGAATGTTGGGCGCCGCGCGTCTCAGTGCCGCCGCGGCGTACCGTGCAGGGGCCGGCATCGTGCATCTCTCCAGTCATGGTGTATCAGCCGAGAACATGGATCCACTCGAGGTGGTTCATCGTCCGTTGCCCGATGCTGGATGGGGTCGCGCCGCGCTGGTCGACATCGATCGTTTCGGAGCGGCCTACATCGGCCCGGGTCTCGGGCGTGGCGACGAGTTGATCGACGACTTCGTTGCGTTCGTCGAGGGTTGCACGGTTCCTGTCGTGATCGACGGTGACGGCCTGCATCTACTGGGTGCCTCGCGCGACGGTGTGCAGAGCCACGCAGCAGACCTCTTGGAAAAGCGCACCGCCCCGACAGTTCTCACGCCGCACGATGGCGAGTTCAGTTCGCTGGTCGGTCGGCCAGTCGGCGTGGATCGCATAGGCGATGTTCGTGAAGCGGCCGCGATGTTGGGGTGTGTGGTGTTGTTGAAGGGCTCCACCACGATCATCGCGCAGCCCAACGGTGACGTCTATCTCATGGCCGACGGTGATCAGCGACTCGCAACGGCCGGATCCGGCGACATCCTCACCGGCACGATTGCGGCGTTTCTTGCGCGTGGAGCTGAGCCCGTTCTGGCGGCTGCGGCGGGGGCCTACGTGCACGCCAACGCAGCTCGTGATCTTCCCGAAGACGGTGTCATTGCCAGCGATCTGCTGGCCGGTTTGACGGAGCACGGGTGATGGACCGATCGACGACGCGTTGGGCGTGGGCCGAGATCGACCTCGACGCCTACCGGCACAACATTCGTGTTTTGGCCGACGTAGCCGGGGAATCGCAAGTGTGGGTTGTTGTGAAAGCCAACGCTTACGGCCACGGTGCGGTTCCCATTGCCCGGGCCGCACTCGAGGCAGGCGCAACCGGACTGTGCGTGGCCATCACCGCCGAGGGAGTGGAGTTGAGGCAAGCCGGCATCGAAGCGCCGATTCTGGTGTTCAGCGAGCAACCGATCGAAGAACTGCACACGTTGGTGCACCATCGACTCACGCCCACGGTGTATCGCGCCGATCATGTCGATGCCCTGGCCGCCGCCGCCCGCGCGGCCGGTGTGGTTGGAGTCGGTGTGCACCTGAAGGTGGACACCGGCATGCACCGTGTGGGTGCCGACCCGATCGACGTGCCGACTCTGGCGGAACGGATTCGTGAGCATGCCCCGGTAGTGCATTTGGCAGGTGTCTACACGCACTTCGCCGCGGCCGACCAGCCCGAACACCCGGCCAACTCCATGCAGGCACAGCGATTCGAAGCGGCCTTGCGGAATCTCGGACACCTCGACGACGGTGTGCTCGTTCATGCGGTCAACTCGGCCGGAGCCTTGGCGTTCGCCGACCAACGGCGTTCGCTTGTGCGTCTTGGCATTGCAACCTATGGCATCAGCCCCGGGCCCGGCGTCGACCACCTGTGTGGGGACCTTCGCCCGGTTCTGTCGTTGAAGGCGCGCGTGTCGCGGGTACAAACGCTCGTCGCAGGCGAGGGAGTGTCGTACGGACACCGTCGCGTTGTGTCTCGACCCACGGTGGTGGCCACGATTCCCATTGGTTACGCCGATGGTGTACCCCGTCGTTTGTGGAACAACGGAGGTGTGGTGTTGATCGGCGGTCAGCCTTGTCCGATCATCGGCGTGGTGACGATGGATCAGTTGATGGTGGACTGCGGTGAGCCGTCCAGCGCCGACGTGTCGGTGGGCGACATCGCAGTGTTGCTCGGGCGTCAGGGTGCCCACGAAATCAGGGCAGAGGACTGGGCGTCGGCACTGGACACCATTGGGTACGAGATCACCTGTGG
>JBILKS010000178.1:0-3763 GCA_044376595.1 Ilumatobacteraceae bacterium
GCACCCACAAAGTTGATCCAGACCGCCACCCAGGGCGCGAGGCCAGCGATGGTTCCGAACCAGAACGGCATCATGGTCGTCGAAGTGCGTCCCGGAGGGTTCATCTTTTCTTGCAGCCAGCCGAACAGGATCATCGCAACGTTCGCACCGATGATGGCTACGACAGCGGTGATGTCGGTGATGCCCGAGTAGGCGCCGATCAGCACCACCATGATGGTGGCGCTCACCGAATATTCGACCCACCGGAAACGGTTGATGCCCCGCGCAAGGTCTGATTCGTACAGGTCACGTTTTGCCGTGGCCGTGATCAGATGATCGATGGCCGCAAGCGCAAGAAACACCGCCACCGTGGGTCCGATCGGCAAATCGAACAACGTGTCAGGCGATTCAAGGCGCGTTCCGGGAGGTCCCACCGGAAAGTTCGAGGTAATGGCGATGGCGAAGTCACCGGCCAGGAGCAGCAGGACAACGGCCTGCACGGCGTGCAGCGCTGTGAGTCCGAAGTTCCACGTACGCAGATTTCGCAATCGTTCCGGCGTCACCGTGTATGCAGTGTTTGTCATGGTCTCACCTTACGGTGATCGCACAACGAAGTGGGGCTCTTGTTCAGTCCCCGAGCTCCACGCGAATGCGCTTGTTGCCCTTGCCCTTGTTCTCCGTCTTCACCACGCGAAAAGAACCCACTTCACGAGTGGATGCAACATGAGTTCCGCCGTCGGCCTGCTTGTCGAGACCCACGATGTCGACAACGCGGATCTCTTTCACCGTCTCGGGGATCAAGGAGACCTTCGTGCGAATGAGATCTTCGTCCATCACCGCAGTGTCTCGGGGCAGGAAGCTCACTTCGATGCGGTGATCGGCGGCAATTGCTTCGTTCACCAGTTGTTCCACGCGCTGGGCAAAACCCTCGGGCAGCGGATCGAACTCGAAATCCATGCGGGCCGACAGCGGTTCCATGTTTCCACCGGTGACGGGCACCTGCCATTCGTTCCAAATGACCCCGCACAGAATGTGCATGGCCGTGTGGGTGCGCATCAACTGATGTCGACGTTCCCAATCAATCACACCGTGAACGCTGTCGCCCACCGCGGGAACCGGGCCCTGAAGTGTGTGCCACACGCCGTTTCCCTCTTTGCGCACGTCTTCGACAAAAGCCTGGCCGAGAGTCCCCGTGTCGTGGGGCTGGCCTCCTCCGGTGGGATAGAAGTGGGTGACGTCCAGCTCCACGCGATTGCCATCGACCGCAATCACCGTGGCATCGAACTCACGGACAAAAGCGTCGCGAAGATAGGCAAGGTCAGATGCCATGAACGAACTCCCGACTCAGATGGTCTCGACGAGTTCGTCGATCGGCGTGAGTACACCGGTGTAAAACGGACCGAACTCGGCGTACACAGCCGAGGCCTGATCAAAGCGCATCGTGTACACCACTTCTTTCAGGTCGTCGGGGTGAACGGCAAACAACGTGACTCCCCACTCGTAGTCATCGAGGCCGGTGGAACCGGTGACCAACTGCGTGACACGCGGGCCGAACTTGCGGCCGCTGTGACCGTGTTCCTGCATGTGCGCCAGACGATCTTCGAAGGGCAACGTGAACCAGTTAGCTTCGACATTGCGGCGCTTCGACATCGGATAAAAGCAAAAAGCGTTCTTGCCGGGAACCGGAATCTTGGGATACAGGCGGGCATCGAGCATCTCTTGGGGTACCCCCACGGCGTATTCACTCACCTCGGTGAGCGACACGTACGAATCGACAACTTCGAGACCGGCATTCTGCACAGCCGACTGAAACTTACGCAGTTCACGCAGATCGTTTGCCAGCGCCATGAAGCATGCATCGCTCTTGTGTCCGAGCATCGAGACCGTGATCACGGTGAGACCACCCGCTTCGGCCTCTTTCACCGCATTGACGGTGGCCTGACGATCGAACGAGGGCGTGGGCTTGCAGAACAGGTGCAATACACCCATGCCGACAGAGGGGGACATCGGCTCGCTCATGGATGCCACGCTACCGCTGGGCATTGATGAACGCAGAGGCCACCGGATCTCGACCGGTTCGAGTTCCAGCAACCAACGCAATGATGTCCCCGGCGTCCGCGATCTTTTTTTCCGCGATCTTTTTTGAGGAATGCGATTCGCCGACCTATCTTCCCGGCACGCCGAGATAGATCTACATCCGAAGGCGACGACGCGAAGCGACCAGCAACATCCCGACTCCGAGGAGTGCGACCGCATTCACAACCAAGCCACTTGAACTGCTACCGGTTTGTGGCAACGCAGATTGTGGCAACGCAGAGATCCTGATCTCTTGTCGGAAACCAATCTTGCTCTCATGACCGTAAGCCCACAGCGTCACACTGTTCGACGCTGTTGTGGGGACTTTCGCCTCAACGGACATTGTTCCTGTCGTATCTGCCCGCACCGAGAGGTTCGGCTTATTGGCGGCCTGAGCACTTACTCCTCCAGCGATCGCCTGGCTTTGCACCGATGAGGCCTCGAAACCAATTGATACCAACTCGGACGGCTGAAAGCCCGCGGCACGGATGTTGACCATTCCTCCCGCGGGAACCTCTGACTTTCTCACCAGTGATTTTGCGATAAACGACGAAATCATTGCCGGAGTGATGTTTGGCAGAGGGGAATCGGCAACTGTCGAGGTTGTCGTGGCGGCAAGAGTGGAGGACGTGGACTGCGACAACGATGATGCGACCGTAGTCGGCGTGGTGGTCGTTGGCGTGGTGGTCGTTGGCGTGGTGGTGGTGGTCGTTGTCGTAGTGGTCGTTGAGGTTGCGACACTGGCGAAACCGTTTTCCGCGACCGTGATCATCCGTTCACCCGATTCACTCAGCCCGATTCCCCTCCATCCGCTGGCTGCAGGAGCCTCCATTGTCCACGTCGCACCCTGGTTTCGAGATACGAAAAGCCTCTCTCCGTAGACACCGAATGCCATGACAGAACCGTCACGCGACACGCCAGCGACACCGGGTCCGGTTGAGGAATACGTCTTCGTCCACGTCACGCCGTAGTTGGAAGAGACCCAAACACCGTTGTCGGCAGAAAATTGTTGGTAGTGCAAGGCAACGATGTGCTTTCCATTTCCTGAGGATTGAATCTCCGACCACACGCCGTCGGTTACGAGAGTCTTGGTCCACGTCAGCCCTCCATCCGGCGACGTGTAGAGACCCTGAAAATCCACGCTGGTGACGATCTTGGCGCCATCCGAGGACATGGCGACTCGTGCCCATTCTCCCAAGTGAAACCGTCCTGAGTTAACAATCGGCGTGATATCCGTCCAGGTAGCACCCCCGTTGACCGACTTCGTGATAATCCCGTTTTCGTCCCCGGCCGTGTTCTTGGCAACCGCAACAATCATGTTGCCGTCTCTCGACATGGCAAGGCCTACCCACTGACGATTCGGCTCCGAATTGGCCGATGACCACGTCGTGCCACCATCACGGGAAATCTGGATGTCCCCAAAAACCTCCGGATCAGTGGCAATGCCAATACCAGCGACCGTGGAACCATTTCCCGACGTCGCTATATGAGCCCAGTTCGCGCGCGGTGGCGACGATGCCAGCTCTGTCCACGATGCGCCACCGTCCACGGTCTTCCAGATATGGCCTTCGTACGGGGATATGAAGTCATATTGCGACGAGTATGCAACGAGCCCGCCATCGGAAACTGTCAGCGAGTACCAACTGCCGGTACTGCCAGGGGTCCAGGTGTACGAGGCAAAGGCAACTGCTGACGGAACAATGACGAG
>JBILKS010000179.1:0-3761 GCA_044376595.1 Ilumatobacteraceae bacterium
CAAGGCTCCGACCCAACTGTCGAAGATCTGGAAGGCCTGAGCACCGTGGCGAATCTGGGCATCGACGAGTTCCACCGCGTGTTGGGTGAGGCGATCCATGACACCGTTCCAGAGTTCAGTGTCGTTGTGCATGATGGCCAAGGTGTGTTCGTAGGTGCGGCTCGGTCGGCCTTCGATGAGGTAACTGGCCACGGTGAAAGGAGCTCCGGCAAAACCGAGCAGGGGAACGGAGAGTTCGGCTGCGAGAATGTCGATCGTCTCCATGACGTACGCCATATCGCCCTCGGCGTCGAGCGGCCGAAGGCGTGCGAGATCACTCATCGATCGCAGAGGCGCCTCGGCCACCGGGCCGGTGCCGGGAGCAACATCGATTCCGAAACCCACGGCATGCGACGACACGACGATGTCGCTGTACAACACCGCTGCGTCCACGCCGTATCGGCGCACAGGCTGGAGCGTGAACTCTGCTGCCAGGTCGGGTTTCTTGATGGCATCAAGGATGCTGCCCTCGCCGCGCAGTGCGCGATATTCGGGAAGGCTGCGTCCGGCCTGGCGCATGAACCACACGGGGGTGTGGAGCGCGGGCTTGCCCTGTGCCGCGAGGAGGAAGGGTGAATCGGGGGAAGCTGTCATGTGCTGCGTGTCGTGCATCGGCGGGGTGAATGCACGAAGGCAGGTTACCGGCGACGCTCTCGAGCCCGAAGTTGTGCTTCGATTCTGGCGATCCGCGTTCGTGCCGGTGGGTGAGAGGAAAAGATCCGGTCTCTCCAGTTACGCGGCCGTGCAGAGCCGCCCCTGGACATCACGTGCCCCAGCGCGCCGGAGAGTTGCCGTCCGAAGCCGAGTCGGACGGCACGCGCATCGGCCTGGAATTCGGCTTCCTTGCCGACGACGTTGTTGACCATCTGTGCCGCGAGGAGAGCAGATTCGAAAATCCATGCGATGCCGGTGACCAGCGCGATCATGGCTCGTCCCACGAGGCTGAGAGCCCGCGACTTGCGTCGCAAGTGGATCTCTGTGCGCGATGCAACACGTTGGAGGACAAAACCAACGCGCGCGCATGCAACGACGGGGAGGCTCAACCACTGTCCGATCGACAGGGCAATGGTGTGTGCGCCGAGATGGTGGCTCATCTCGTGGGCCACGACACCGGCAAGTTCGTGTTCGGTGAGATTGGTGAGCGAATAGGAACTGACCACCAGGATGTGCCCGCCACAGGCGAATGCGTTGACGTCATCGCCGTCGTCGACCGCGAGCACGAATCTTTCGTGTGGTACGCGGGCGGCCCGCGCAACCGTCCGCACCACGGGTTCGAGTTTGCGCAACTCGCTCGGAGTGGGGAGACGCACGCCGAGCATGCGCGTCACGAAGAGGCGCTGCGTGAGCGGAAGGAACATGACAACCGAAGCGAGCGCCGCAATTGCGAGAAATGCTGCGTAGCCAACCGATGTGAAAGGTGACAGGCACAAGAAGATCAGGAAAGTGGCGATGATCCAGGCAGGCAGGAGGACGAGCACCGGAATCGCAGCGGTGAAGGCTGACGATTCCACATTTCGACGCTGCATCCCCGCAAAGGGTACGCAGAACTTCTGCCGTTCCGGCCGGGAGCCATACATCGGGAGCCACACATACTGTCTTCGCGGGTTGGTCCCAATGCATACACTTCGTTCATGGCGACAGAGCAGGTCATGGAAGGCGCGGAGAGTTGGTCGCATGTCGGCACCCTTGATGCGGGTGTCGTGGTGGTGCACGGCTTCACGGGGAATCCCGGTTCGATGCGGGGCCTTGCCGAGGCGTGCGCCGCAGCAGGGTTCCACGTGGAGATGCCGCGTCTTGCCGGCCACGGAACGGTTGTCGAGGACATGGTGCCCACACGTTGGGACGACTGGACGCGCGACGCCGATGCCGCCTACCGAACCCTGGCCGCGCGGGTCGACAAGGTTGTGGTGATGGGCCTGTCGATGGGTGCCTCCCTCACGCTGTGGCTCGCAGATCGACACCCCGACACTCGGGGCATCGTCTGCGTCAACCCGGCCACGTTTCCACTGCCCGACCAGATGCTGGCGGCGATCAGGGGGATCCTCGACGAGGGCACCGAAATCATCCCGGGCATCGGCAGCGACATCGCAGATCCCGAGACCACCGAGAACGCCTATCCCGGAACACCCATCCGGCCCCTGTTGTCGTTCATGGACGATGGCTTGCAGCCGCTCAGCCAGCGTTACCCCGGAATCCGGGTGCCGCTCCTTCTCTATACGTCGGAAAACGATCACGTCGTGGATCCTGTGCAGAGCGACCAGCTCGCGGCGGCATACGGCGGGGACGTGGATCGCGTGATGCTGAAGCGCAGTTTCCACGTGGCAACGCAAGACTTCGACAAGGACATCATCTTCGAGGGCGCCGTGAGTTTTGCCCGCCGCGTGACAGGCAACTGACGTGATGTTCCCCCGCGTTGCAACACTGGGCACGATCCCCAGCCCTTCGAGCAGTTCCATTTCCATTGGCCCGATCGAACTGAATGCCTACGGGCTGATGATTGCACTCGGTGTCATCGCCGCTGTGTGGCTCACAGGCAAGCGCATGGAGAAGAAGGGTGTCGGCACCAGCGACGACATCAGTGCAATCGCGATGTGGGCGGTGCCAGCCGGAGTCGTGGGAGCACGGCTCTATCACGTGGTCACCGACTGGGATCGCTTCTCCGGAAACATCGGTGACATCGTGAAGGTGTGGGAGGGTGGCCTCGGGATCTGGGGCGGCATCGCTCTCGGTGTTCTGGTGGGGATGTGGTCGGCACGACGCCGTGGCCTCGACACCCTGGCAGTGGTCACGTGCGCAACTCCGGCGCTCGCCCTTGCGCAAGCCGTCGGTCGTTGGGGCAACTGGTTCAACCAAGAACTGTTCGGTGGGCCAACAACACTGCCGTGGGCACTCGAGATCAGCGACGCCAAGACATCTGCCGCGGGATACGCGGTGGGAACAACGTTCCACCCGACTTTTCTCTACGAGTCACTGTGGTGTCTGGTGCTGTGCGGCGTTCTCCTGTTGGTCGACAGGAAAGTCAGCCTGCGTCCGGGCCGATTGTTCTTCGTGTACAGCGCCGGGTACTCACTGATGCGCTTCTTCATCGAGGGCCTGCGCATCGACAAAGCCCACGAGTCGGGTGGGTTGCGCCTCAACCAGTGGGTTTCGCTGGCAGTTTTCGTGGTGTCGTGTGCAGTTCTTGTCCGCGAAACGCGAAGGTCTAGCGTTGCCCCCCATGGGGACATCCAATAACGACATCGTTCTTTTCGACATGCCGGCACCGGGCGTTGCGCTCGTCACGCTGAACCGACCCGACCGACTGAACGCATGGAACGGTGAGTTGGCCGCGCGGTACTTCACGCTGCTCGACGAGTGCGCCGAACGCAACGATGTTCGGGTGATTGTGGTGACCGGTGCAGGCAAGGGATTCTGCGCGGGTGCCGACATGGACACCCTGCAGTCGATCGGTGGTTCTTCCGACGGTGCAGAATCGGCGGCCGGTGGGCAACTGCAGTCGCACACAACCACTATTCCCAAACCGGTCATCGCGGCCGTCAACGGAGCATGTGCGGGAATCGGCATGGTTCAGGCTCTGATGTGCGACATTCGCTTTGCGGCGGCCGGTGCCAAGTTCACCACTGCATTCTCTCGCCGGGGTCTCATCGCCGAGTACGGAATGAGTTGGCTCTTGCCACGACTCGTCGGCACGGCCAATGCCATGGATGTGTTGTTGAGCGGTC
>JBILKS010000180.1:0-3760 GCA_044376595.1 Ilumatobacteraceae bacterium
GGAAACCGACCTTCGGCGGGCCCTGATTGCCACGGGCTTCAACTATTCGCCATCGAACCGCGTCGTTCAGGCAAACCGGATACCCAAGATCATCGACAAGATCCGCGATGTCCGTCGCTTCGGCGCCGCTTCGCTCGACATGTGTTTCGTTGCCTGCGGTCGCTACGACGCGTACTACGAGGAGCATCTCTTTCCGTGGGACATGGCCGCGGGCGCGGTCATTGCAACAGAAGCAGGGTGCGTACTCGGCAGTATTGACGGTGGAGAGGCAAATCCCTCAGCGGTTTTAGTGTCAAACCGATTTCTCTTTCCGGAAATACAAGTACTTCTGTTTGGGGCAAATAGGCTCTGAGAATGAGCCCCGTCGACCCCATTCGTATTCTTGCCGTCGAAGACGACGACCGGATTCGTAGTGCGATGAAGATGGCTCTCGAAAGTCAGGGTTTCGTCGTCGACGAAGCCGCCAGCGGAGAGGAAGCAATCGCGACGTTCGGCTCTTCTGCGGCCAACATGGTGCTGATCGACATCATGCTGCCGGGAGCCGACGGCTTCGAGGTCTGCAAGAACATTCGCACCGTCAGCGACGTGCCCATCATCATGGTCACCGCACGCGACAACCCCAACGACATCGTTGCCGGACTCGAAGCCGGCGCCGACGATTACCTCACCAAACCCTTCGACCAAGACGTACTCTCCGCTCGCATCAAGGCATTGCTCCGGCGCGCCGGTGGCTCCCTCGAGCGCGGCACTCGATACGTGATCGGCGACCTCGACATCCGGCCCGACGAAGGTCGCGTTTACCGCAACAACGAAGAGGTCCACCTCACCCGAACCGAGTTTCGCCTGCTTTGCGAACTCGCTTCTCGCCCCGACAAGGTGTTCAGTCGCGAGACCCTGCTCGACAAAGTCTGGGGCTACGGCTACTTCGGTGATGGTCGCCTCGTCGACGTACACATCAGACGGCTGCGCACCAAGATCGAGGTCGATCCCGGAGCGCCGCGTTACGTGGTGACCGTTCGGGGACTCGGTTACCGTCTCGAGTCCTGACTCACACATGAGATAATCACCTCATGAAAAGGGGGCCACGACGCGTCGGTTCATGGCCGTTGCGTCGGCGGATCATCACCTTTTTCACCCTCAGCATCTTCGGCGTGGCCATCCTCGTTGCGCTGGTGGGCTTTCTCCTCGGCCGGACATGGAGCCGCGACACCCACCGCGAAGAAATCGTGACACGGGCACGCGAACATGCCGCGCTCATTCGCACGTCGTTCGCGCCCAACGCTGAACTGTTGGAAACACTCAGGGCATTCGGCGAGGGCACGTCGGTTCTGGTGAAGTCGGAACAGACATGGCTGACCAATGACACGCGGTTCGACCCGTCCGACATCCCCGCCGACGCACTGTCGGCGGTTGCGAGTGGCTCCGAGGTCTTCGTTCACTCGATCAACATTCGCGGCCTCGAGCGATCCCTCGTCGGCAACCCCATCCGCCAAGGTCGTCGTGTCGACAACCCCCACGTGGCTGTCTTCGAGTTCGTCGATCTGGCGCCGTACAACGCCACGATCCGCAACCTCGGCCTCGCGCTCCTGGCCGGAACGGCCGTGACTGTGAGCATCGCGGCGCTCGCCGGCTTCTCCGCCGTGCGGCGCATGACCCAACCGCTCACCGATGTGGCCGATGCAGCTCACATGCTGGCGAAGGGCGGTCTCAACACCCGCCTACCCGAGTCGAATGACCCCGATGTCCGCAAGCTCACGGCAACGTTCAACGAGATGGCCGACGCGTTGTCTGCCCGCACTCAAATGGATGCCCGCTTCAACTCTGACGTCAGCCACGAGTTGCGCTCGCCACTCACCACCCTCAATGCCTCCGTCGCGGTTCTGCGCGCCCGCAGAGGTGATCTCTCGGCATCCAACCAGGCCGCACTCGACCTTTTGTCGGCAGACCTCCAGCGCTTCACGCGCTTGGTCGACGACCTTCTCGAGATCTCCCGCTTCGACGGGGGCGTGGCTTCCTTGATCCTGAACCATGTGAATGTCGCCGAGTTCGTCCGGGAGGTGGGAAATGCCACCCACCGCACCGATCTGCATGTGGTGATGTCGCCGATGCTGCAGATCATCGAGATGGAGGTGGACAAGCGCCGTCTGGCCCGCGTGATCAACAACGTCATCGACAACGCCTATTCACACGGGCAGCCCCCCGTGACGCTGAGTGCCATTGAAGTTCCACCCGGTGACGTAGATCCACAGTTCATTCGCATCAGCGTCGAAGACCGCGGAGACGGAGTGGACTTCGACCGCGCGAGCGAACTGTTCGAGCGCTTCAACCGCGGCCCCGCCGCCAGTCGCAGAGACGGGTCCGGACTCGGTCTCGCCTTGGCTCGCGAACATGTTCGCCTTCACGGCGGCAGCATCGAGTTTGCCGCACCACCCCGTGGACTGCCCGGGACCCGAGTCGTGATTCATCTCCCCATCCGTCAACACCACGCAAGTGCCCAAGTGGATACCCTTCGCGCATGACCTGCGTAGTTGCCATCGATGCCGGCACCACAGGAGTGCGGAGTCGGGCTTTCTTTGCCGACGGCAGACCAAGCATCTCCTCCTATCGCGAGTTCACCCAGTACTTCCCCCAGCCCGGGTGGGTCGAGCACGATGCCACCGAAATCTGGCAGGTCACGCTCACAACACTGCGCGAAGTCTTGGCTTCGCTGCCCGAAAATCCCGTGGCAATCGGCATCACCAACCAACGCGAGACCTTGGTGTCGTGGAGCAAGTCGACCAGCGACGTGTACGGACCAGCCATCGTGTGGCAGGACCGCCGCACCGCGGCGAGATGCAACGAGCTTGCGCCACATCTCGCGCAGGTACGGCACACCACCGGCCTCGTTCTCGACCCCTACTTCTCGGGCACCAAGGCCGAGTGGATGATTCGCTCGGGCGCGGTGACACCGTCCGATGACCTGGCGTTCGGAACAATCGACACCTGGATCCTCTGGAACCTCACCGGTGGCGAAGTCTTTGCCACCGACCAATCCAACGCCAGCAGAACGATGCTCTTTGACATTCGTGAATGTCGGTGGAGCTCGGAAATGTGCGAGATGTTGTCGGTGCCCATGTCTGCGCTTCCCGAAGTGCGCCCGTCGAGTGGACGATTCGGCACCACCAAGGCAGACGGCATCCCGGCAGGAATTCCGATCTCCGGAATCGCCGGTGACCAACAGGCTGCTCTCTTCGGCCAAGCCTGCTTCTCCCCCGGCCTTGCCAAGAACACATACGGCACCGGAAGTTTCGTGTTGATGAACGTGGGCCGGCAATGTCCCGAACCCACCGACGGCATGCTCACCACCATTGCCTGGAACATCGACGGCGTCACCACGTACGCCTCGGAGGGTTCGGTGTTCGTCACCGGAGCCGCAGTGCAATGGCTCCGTGACGGACTCGGCATCATCGCCTCGTCGTCGGACATCCAGGGTCTCGCGGCAAGCGTTGCGGACTCGGGTGGCGTGGTGTTCGTTCCTGCGCTCACCGGTCTCGGAAGTCCATGGTGGGACCCTGACGCTCGCGGTGCCGTTTTTGGGATCACACGCGGAACCACCAAGGCTCACCTTGCCCGCGCCACAGTGGAAGCAATGGCGTACCAAACGCGCGATGTCATCGATGCCATGGCATCGGCCACGGGCGTGACTCCGAATGAGCTTCGTGTCGACGGGGGCGCCACGATCAACGATGATCTTCTGCAGTTTCAGGCTGACGTACTGCAG
>JBILKS010000181.1:0-3747 GCA_044376595.1 Ilumatobacteraceae bacterium
GAACTCAACGAGGCCAGCGAACGGTGTGGACGGAGGATTCGACACGTGGTGGGCGTCGACGATGAGGCCATCGTTGTTGACGAGGGCGGCACGCAGACCACTGGTGCCGATGTCGAGGACGAGAATGTGGTCGGTCATCGTGTTCCCGTTGTCAGAGCAGCGGCCGGGCGCCGGACTTTTTGAGAGTGATTCCGAGCCATCCGCCGATGAAACTCGCGATCAACGACAGGGAGAACGAAACGAGAATTCGCCCAACCCGTATGTCGCCACCGGTGACGAGACGGAGAAGAAGAAACACGATTTGGGTTGCCACGAAGACCCCCGCCCCGGCAACGAAGGCGTGGAGCATGGGCTGGCCGGCAGTTTCCCTCCACGCAGCCACCCCCGACCCGAGAATGAAGCCGAAGATTGCAATCAGCGACAGCAGTGGAGCCCAGCCGCCGGGAGAGTCGGAGTTGTCGAGAACGAACCGGGCGACGAGCGTTGGGGGCACAGCGAAAAGGAGTGTGACGGAGGCTCCCTGTCGAAGTGACAACGTGTCGAAGCGAGCCATGATCGGCAATTGTGGCCGATGCAGCCCACGCCCGCCTCAAGGGACCCACTCTTCGCAGAATCTGCTTGTTCGCACGAGTTGCAAACAAGCAGGTGATCATTTAGTGTTAAATCCATGAAGTCCCCCGAACAGCTCGTTACCGCCTTTCGTGCGGCTGGATTGAAGGTCACGCCCCAGCGGCAGTTGCTGTTTCGCCTGTTGCACAACAACACGGCTCACCCCACTGCGGAAACGCTCTACGAGGTTGCCTCCCGAGAGATGCCGGGCATCTCGCTGCGCACGGTGTACCAAACACTGTCCGACTTGACGGCCATGGGCGAACTTCAACAGATCGACCTTGGAGCCGGAGCATCGCGCTTCGATCCGAACATCGACGACCATCACCATGTCGTATGCAACGTGTGCGGCGACGTCAGAGATGTTTACGTGTCCAACGCCGAGCGCATGTCGGTGTCCGGGCTCGAAGGATTTGCCGTGCACAGCACGCGCATCGTGTTCTCAGGTGAGTGTCCGCGTTGCGAGAAGCGGTCTGCAGTCAGCAGCACCGTTTCTCCATCGTCGGATGCATCTCCTGTGTCACAGCAATAACCCCTGAATACACAGCAATACACAAACCCAGCAACAAACAAAAACAGCAACAAACAAAACAAAGGAGACGTCATGGCCGGACTTGCCGGAACCAAGACCCACGAAAACCTGAAGGAAGCCTTCGCAGGCGAGAGCCAGGCAAACCGCCGCTACCTGTGGTTCGCACAGAAGGCCGACGTCGAGGGCTACCCCGATGCCGCAGCGCTCTTCCGCTCGGTTGCCGAAGGTGAGACGGGCCACGCCCACGGTCACCTCGACTTCCTTGCACAGGTCGGCGACCCCGCCACCGGCGAGCCGATTGGCGAGACCGAGGAGAACTTCAAGGCGTCGATCGCAGGCGAGACATACGAGTACACCCAGATGTACCCCGGTTTCGCCAAGACCGCCCGCGACGAAGGTCTGACGGAAATCGCCGACTGGTTCGAGACATTGGCCCGCGCCGAGAAGAGCCATGCCGGTCGCTTCCAAGAGGGCCTGAACGCGCTCTAAAGAGCACGTCACGATGCTGAAGAAACGTGGGGTGTCGGCCAAGCCGGCGCCCCACGCTCTTCGCTCATCACTACTCAGAATCACTACTCAAGATCACTAAGCAGAATCACCACAGAAGAGAAAGTCGCAAAGCAGGCAGACAATGACAATCACGTACGACCCGAACCATCCCCTGTACCTCGACGAAGCCGATGTGCGCGATGAACTCACTCGGGTCTACGACCTCTGCCACGGATGTCGTCTCTGCTTCAAGTACTGCACGTCGTTCCCCACGTTGTTTTCGTACGTCGATCAGCACGACGACCAAGACGCGGGAAAGATGACGCCCGCACAGCAAGACCAAGTCATCGACGAGTGCTTCCAGTGCAAGCTCTGCTACATCAACTGCCCCTACATTCCGGGTCTCCACGAATGGGCGCTCGATTTTCCGCGCCTCATGTTGCGCGCCGACGCGATGCGTCAGGCCACCAAACAAGTACCGCTGCGCAAGCGCGTGACAACAACCGTCATGGGCCACACCGACGCGCTCGGCAAGGTCGCCACCACCATCTCTCCCATCATGAACAAGGCCATGGGCGCCGAAGCCGGTTCGGCTGTGCGCAAGGTCATCGAGAAGACCGCAGGTGTGTCGAGTCAGCGCTTGCTGCCGCCGTTTGCGCGGACACGTTTCTCCACGTGGTTCAAGAAGCGTGTGAAGCCCGTCATCGCCAAGCGCCAGGGCAAGGTCGCCATTTTCCCCACATGTCTCGTCGAGTACCAAGAACCGGGAATCGGCAAGGACTTGGTGAAGGTCTATGAGAAGAACAATGTCGAGTGTTCCATTGCCGAGGGCGCCTCGTGCTGCGGTGCGCCGTACCTGCACAGCGGCGACGTCGAGCATTTCAAGAAGGTCGGAGCAGAGAACGTGAAGGCTTTGGCCAATGCAGTTCGTCAAGGCAACGAAATCGTGGTTCCCCAGCCGACATGTGGATACATCCTGAAGAAGGACTATGTCGACTACATCGGCGGACCCGATGCCGAACTGGTGGCCGCCAACACCTACGACGCCGCCGAGTACCTCATGCGCCTTCACAAGTCGGAAGGAACGGAACTCAACACTGAGTTCGTCGGTGAGGTTCCGGAGAAGATTACGTACCACGCTCCGTGTCACCTTCGTGCGCAGAACATCGGCCTGAAGAGCCGTGACCTGCTGAAGCTCACCGGATCAAAGATCAAACTGATCCAGACATGTTCAGGCATCGACGGCATGTGGGGACTGCGCGCCGAAAACGCCGAGCTGTCCATGCCGATCGCCAAGAAGTTGGCTGCAGAGATCACCGCAGCCGAAGGCGACGAAGTGGCAGGTGACTGCCATTTGGCCAACACGGCCATCACCGAGCAGACCGGAAAGACGCCGAGCCACCCATTGCAACTTCTCGCGCGTGCCTACGGCATCCCTGCCGAAGACTGACCATCTCCCCGAATACACCAGTCAAGTCAGAACAGACAAGAAAGAACAGGAGACAACAATGACCCCCACAGTTGCTTCCCGAAAGCTCACGGTCGACGACATTCTCGACCTGCGGGCCTACGAAAAGGTGCGTGCCGAGGAAAAGGCACGGATCATCGAGCTCAAGCGTCGACGTCGCGTCGAAATGGGCACGGTGCTTACGGTGATGTTCGAGTGCCGAGACACCATGTGGTACCAGATCCAGGAAATGTTGCGGGCCGAGCGTGTGATTTCCGAAGACGGCGTGATCGAGGAGTTGAAGGCCTACAACCCGCTCATCCCCGAGCACGGGCAACTCTGCGCAACGATCTTCATCGAGATCACCACGGATGCCGCGATGCGCGAATGGCTGCCCAAGCTGGTGGGTATCGAGAAGTCGCTCGTTCTCAGGATGGCCGACGGTCGGGAGATTCGACCGTTGACCGATGAACAGCACGACGCCGCCCTGACGCGCGAAGACATCACCGCGGCCGTGCACTACATCCGGTACGAGTTCAGCGCCGAGGACATCGCCAGCTTCGGCGCCGGGCCGGTGCAGTTGGTGTGCACGCACCCCAACTACCTCGAAGTGGTCGAGTTGGCGCCGTTCACGGTGGCCGAGCTCACCACCGACCTGGCCGGCTGAACC
>JBILKS010000182.1:0-3743 GCA_044376595.1 Ilumatobacteraceae bacterium
CTAGTCCGAACTAACTGGGGGGTCAATTACCCATTCGAGAAGTGGGTGGCTGCCCGCACTGCACCAACGAAGGCGTCCACGTCGTCGTTCTGGGTGTCCCAGGCGGTCATCCAGCGGAATCGGTGGGCTGCCGGGTCCCAATCCCAAAAGAAGGAGGTTTCGCGCAGGGTGGCGGCCACAGCGGGCTCAAGAATCGGGTAAAGGCTGTTGACGTCGGGAGGGGAGTGCAGTTCCAAACTCGCGATGTCGCTCACACCGTCGAAGAGACGCCGTGCGGCGGCATTGGCCTGTCCTGCGAGCCTCACCCAGAGATCGTCGGCCAAGAGGGCGTCGAACTGCGCCGAGACGAAACGCATCTTCGACGGCAGTTGTGTCGCATGTTTGCGGGCATACGGCGCATACCTCACCGCGCGTCGCAAAGCTTCAGCACGCACCGACGACCCCACGGCACCTCCGGTGAAATACAACACCGCTTCGCCGAACACGAGGCCGTTCTTGGTTCCACCGAAGGTGAGCACATCGACACCTGCATCGACGCTGAACGAACGAGCAGTCGACCCACCACCCAATGCGGCACAAGCATTTGCGAAACGCGCCCCATCCATGTGGACCAACATGTCGAAGGAGTGGGCAACTTCGCACAACTCGGCAACTTCTGTCGCCGAGTACAACGTCCCCAACTCCGTGGGCTGGGTGATTGACACGACACGCGGTTGAGCATGATGCACTGTTCCCAATACAGATGCCGCCTCACGGATGTCATCGGGCGTGATCTTGCCGTTGGTGCTGGGCATCGGAACCAACTTCACACCCATGCGCTCCGGAGCACCGGTTTCGTCGACATGAATGTGCGACCACTGCGAACAGATGACCGAGTCTCCGGGGCCCACCAATGTGCTGAGCGCGACAACGTTCCCGCCGGTTCCACCGAACACGAAGAAAACTTCGGTGTCATTCCCGAACATCTCGTGCAGGCGCGCAATCGCTCGCGCCGTGTGCGGGTCAGCCCCGTAAGCCATTGCATGACCATCGTTGGCCCGGGAGAGGGCATCGATGACTGCAGGGTGGGCGCCGGCAAAGTTGTCACTGGCAAATGCTCGAGTCGTCACGCGTCCATTCTCGCCCCGCGCATCCACATTCGCGGGATGCACCTCGCTGCTCATCCCGTGAGGCATAATTTCGTCATGACAAAATCAGGAGTAGGAGAACGGGGGCAGGGGAAACCCATTGACGACGACCCCCGTTGCCGTTGGTGTCGAAGGGTCCTCGCGCCGCAGGCGGGCCCGGGACGCCCGCGTCACTTTTGCAGCCAAGCCTGCAGACAATGGGACTGGGTCGCACGTCAACGCGCCCGTGAGTTGCAGATCTCAGAGGACCAACTGGTGATCGCTCGGCACGAACTCAACCAGCTGCACGATGCGCTCTACGTACTGGCCTGTGCGGTCGCCGACGTCAAGGCCGACCTGGCGACCAGCGGGTCACCAACCAGTACAGAACTCACGGAGATGCTGCGCTGGATACTGGAGTGTGCCGACCCACTGGAAAAGGTCCGCCTGCGCCCCTGATCCCCCTCGATCTACCGCCCATAATAAATCTTATGTAAAAATCTATACGACCCGACGAAAGGTCACTCAAACATGGAGATTCCAGACGGCACAGGAAACCCGAGGACGATCCTCGCTCGGCTCGAGGCTCTGCAGGCCAACGATGTTCGCTGGCGACAAGGCCGTGCGTTCAGTTTGGCGTACTACGCGTCAGCCGAGGCCTCGGAGTTGGCAGAGACGGCGTATCGCATGTTCGGTGGTGACAACGCTCTGAACACCGATGCGTTTCCGAGCCTCAAGTCGATGCAGGCCGACATCATCCGATTCGTCCAGGGCCTGGTGAAGGCCCCAGCCGCCAGCGCCGGCTTCTTCACTTCAGGCGGGACCGAAAGCCTGATCATGGCGGTGTACGGGGCCAAGCAACGCGCGCTTCGCTCGGGCCGCCCCGCAGGCAACGTAGTGCTTCCTACGTCTGCCCATGCGGCCCTTGAGAAGGCTTGTGCGTATTTCGACCTGGAGAGTCGCCGTGTTGCCGTGGACGACGAATGGCGGGCCGATCCGGTGGCGATGGCGAGCGCAATCGACGATGCAACCGTTCTCGTGGTCGCTTCTGCTCCTCAGTATCCACAGGGCGTGGTCGACCCCGTTGGTCCCATCGCGGCGGCAGCACTCAGTCGCGATATCCCCTGCCATGTTGATGCATGCATGGGCGGAATGGTGCTCCCCTTCCTCGAGGCACCGCACGCGTGGGACTTCAGCGTCGAAGGCGTGACATCGGTGTCGGTCGACCTGCACAAGTTCGGATACGCATCGAAGGGTGCAGGCGTGATCATCTACCGCGACAAGTACCTGCGCGCGCATCAGACATTCGTCACAGACAACTGGCTTGGCGGCATGTACGGATCATCGGGTTTCCTCGGCACCAAGAGCGGCGGACCCATTGCCGCTGCGTGGGCGATGATTTCCTACTTCGGAGTCGAGGGCTATGCGAGCTTGGCACAACGCGCACGCCGCACGGCCCTGTCGTATGCAGACCTCATCCAGGCCACTTCCCCACTCTTCTTGCGCTCAGCTCCCGACACATCCTTGCTCTGTATCGGATCAGTCAACGAAGACGAAGTTCCCGTTGCCCGGGTTGCCGATGCACTGTGGCGACGCGGCTGGTACGTGGACCGCCAGGACCCCCCTGCTTCGTTGCACATGACCGTCAATGTGGTGCATCAGGGAGTGTTCCACGACTTCGCCCGCGATCTGCAAGCTTCGGTCATCGAAGCACGATCCGCGGGTGGCTCCGGCCCATTGGGCGGTGCGTACGGCACGATCGACTGACCGATGGGCAAATCGTCATGACAAAATCGGCTAGACAATGACGTCATGAGATTCGGCGTCTTTCTTCCACCGATGCACCGCATCGGCATCAATCCCACACTCCTGCTTCATCGCGACCTAGAGCTCGTGGAGTGGCTCGATTCTTTGGGCTACGACGAAGCCTGGATCGGCGAACATCACAGCGCTGGTTCCGAGTTGATCGCTTCACCCGAGGTCTTCATCGCAGCTGCGAGTCAGCGGACCCAGCGAATCAAGTTGGGAACGGGCGTGAACTCACTTCCCTACCACCATCCGTTGATCCTCGCCGATCGAATTGTGATGCTCGATCACCTCACACGTGGGCGCATGATGTTCGGAGCCGGACCGGGGCAGCTCACCAGTGATGCAGCGATGCTGGGCATTCCGCCCGAGCGCCAGCGTCCCCGGATGGAAGAGTCCTTCGACGTTCTCATGCGGCTCTTTGCCGGAGAGACGGTCACCAAACACACCGATTGGTTCGTCTGCGAAGAGGCGGTTCTCCAGATGCGCCCGTATTCGCAGTTCCCCGTCGCCGTCGCTTCGTCGATCTCACCTGCTGGATCCAAGTTGGCGGGCCGTTACGGAACCGGCTTGCTCTCGATTGCCGCCACCGAGCCAGCTGCATTCCAGGTACTCGACTACAACTTCACTGTGTGGCAGGAAGAAGCCGCACGCAATGGTCACATCGCTCGTCGCGAGGATTGGCGCCTCATGGGGCCGATGTTCATCGCCGAGACAGAGAAGGAAGCCCGCAAGGCCTGCGAATACGGCCTGCAGTGGATTTTCAACTATCTCTCGCACATCATTCCCACCGGCGACCCCAATGGACCCCAGCCGCCCTCCAACTACGAA
>JBILKS010000183.1:0-3737 GCA_044376595.1 Ilumatobacteraceae bacterium
CATGCCCATGAACGCCGACAAACAAGCCGCGGCGCGCCCTGACAAGCATTCGGAACAACGACCACACGCCGGTGCAATGCCGACCACCACTCGGTCACCCTCATGAACGTTCGAGACGTTCTTGCCAATGGCTGCCACGGTTCCGGAGAACTCGTGTCCACAGATTGCCGGATTATACGGATCTGATGAGAGGAAGCCGTGAAGATCCGTTCCGCAAATGCCGCACATGTCGACATGCACAACCGCCTTGCCCTCTGTGGGCGTTGGGTCAGGCATCTCCACGAGTTCGAACTTGCGATGCCCAGTGACGAGTCCGGCTTTCATAGTGACAACTCCAGTTCGGGGTTCGTTGTAATGCGTTCCAAGGCTGGCTCGCAGGCCCAAGCGATGCCTCGTCTCAGAATTTCGTTGTACTCCTCGAGATCCCAGGAGCCGCGGTCGAGGGTTGGCCAGCGCATCCCGTTGAAGGGTGCGTGTTTCATGTCCCAATGGCTTCGACAATGTCCGAGCGTGAAGTACAGAACTTCACCCTTGCCCAAGGGCCGCTTGTACAGCACCAGCCGGGGTTCATCGTTCGGCCAGTCGGCAGTAGCGAAACCCTGCGTCGTGCCCGTCCAGCGTGTCTCGAGGAGTGGCTCGACATCAGCGGTGAACTCACTCAGATACAGCTCGTCGTTTGCTGTGAACGTACTGATGCCCTGGACGAGTGGGTGATTCTCCTTGCCCGGAGTGACGCGCACCGGGTACGGCTCGATGGCCGGATGCGAGAGAAATCGGCTGCCGAGCACCTCGGCGAAGACGGGAAAAGCGTCGGGCGTCCCGAACGGTCCATCACTGAATTCGGCCGGTGCATCGAAAGCCGAGTTGGTTGCGTGCAAGGCGAAGACACGCCCCCCGTTTTCCACCCACCTTTTCACTGCCACCTGCGCATCGGTAGATGGACGCACGTCACATGTATACGTGATCAGGATGTCGGAGGAGTTGAGAGCCTCGACGTCTTCGTAATTGTTCGACACTTGCGTTCTGATGCGCTGGTCTGTGGCGAGCAACTCGAGCAACCTGAGTCGCGCAAAATCGAAGTCGTGGAACTTCCCGCCGCAGACCAGCAATGCGTCGATGCGACCCGACATGAATCAGAACTTGATGCGCTTGGTGTACCCGCCGTCGACGACGACGTTTGCGCCAGTGACGAGGCTGGCCGCAGGCGAAGCAAGGAATGCAATCACATTTGCAACTTCGATGGGCTCGCCAAGACGCTTGATCGGCATTTTTGCCACGGTGGCCTTGTAGAAATCCTCCATGTGGGTCTTGATGGTGTCCCAGTTGCCGCCATCGAAGTAGACGGGACCAGGGGAGACCATGTTGACGCGGATGTTCTTTGATGCAAGCGACTGCGAAAGATTTGCGGCGTAGGCGACCATTGCCGCCTTCATCGGGCCGAAACTTCCCGGACCGGCGAATTCCTCTTGTGCCGCGATGGTCGAAAGACACACGATCGACCCGCCGCCGCCGGCTTCCATGATGGGCGAAAGAACTTCGTTGGCACGCACGAGACCGAGTACGTCGAGGTTGAGGTTCTTGACCCACTGCTCCTCGCCGCGACCTGAAGCACCCGACATGTTGTGTACGAGGATGTCAGCACCGCCGAGTTGCTCGGCAGCTTTGGCCAACCAACCCTTGTAGGCATCGCCGTCGGCTGCATCGATTCCTTCGCCGACAACTTTGGTTCCGTGGGCAGACAATGCCTTGACGGCATCCGAAACGTCTCCACGCGCACAAATCGCGATGTCGCATCCCTCTTTGGCGAGGAGTTCGGCGGTGGCGAAGCCCAAGCCGCGCTTTCCGCCGGTGATGATTGCCTTTTTGCCCTTGAGACCAAGATCCATTGTTTCCCCCTGTGGATTGGGCCGAAGCTTCCGTGCTCGGCTCACCTGCGGACAAGCATAGGGTGGGGAGATGGACCAGAGCGAAGTCGCAATAGTTACCGGTGCGGGATCAGGAATCGGACGGGCCACCGCGGAGCTTTTCGTGGACCGGGGCTACAAGGTGGTCGGCCTCGATCTCACTGATGATTCCCTTTCCTGGATGCGCACTCATCCGCACACCGACCGGTTGATTGCGCTCTCGGGAGACGTCGCCGAGGAGTCCACGAACAGGGCCGCCGTCGAGACGGCTGTCGAGGCCTTCGGACGGCTCGATGTCACGGTGCTGAACGCAGGTATCGCAAATGGCCTGCACTGGGACGACCCGGCTGCCATGGAGCGATTCGAGCGGATCATGGCAGTGAATGTCACGGGCGTCGTGCATGGCATCAACCAAGCCGCCAAAGTGATGGTGCCCCAGAAGAAGGGTTCGATCCTGGTCACGGCTTCGACTTCGGGATTGCGCGGCGATCCGGGCAACTTCGCCTACAACGCCTCGAAGGCGGCGGTGATCAACATCGTTCGGGCCGCCGCCTGCGACTTTGGTTCACACAACGTGCGAGTCAACGCGGTGGCCCCGGGTCCTGTGGAGACGGGCATCACTGCCGGACTCAGTGCCATGCCGGAGATGAAAGAGGCCATGGCCCGCCGGATACCTCTTCGCCGTTGGGGACAGCCCAGCGAGCTTGCCGAGGCCTTCTATTTCCTCGCGTCACCAGCTGCATCCTTCATCACGGGAACCACGCTGATGTGCGACGGTGGACACTCGGCTCACGCCGCACATTTCGAACTCGACCGCAAGCGCTGACACAGAACTGCGACCGACCCACTCGGGATCGGTAGGATTCGTTTTGAGGGGGTAAATCATGTCAGACAAGCTGATCACGAACTACGAAGACGTCACGGTGTACGGACTGGATTCCGAGACCGAGGACCTCATGCACTCACAGCAGAAAGAACTGACGCTGTGCTGGACCACCAAGGACGGCTCGCCGATGGCGTCGATCCTCAGCTACTTCCGCAAAGACGGAAAGTTCTGGATGACTTCAGCAGCCCACCGCAAGCGTGTCCCAGCTATGCGACGTGATCCGCGCGTGGCCATCGTCATCACATCCACCGGCGCACCAATGGGTGCCGGGCGAACTGTGACGTACAAGGGCACTGCTCGCGTCCTTGATGACCGCGAAACCAAGGATTGGTTCTACAGGGCCCTGGCCGAGCGTCTGTACGGCGGCAATGAGTCGCGTGTCAACGAGTTTGCAGCAATGCTGGATTCTCCCGACCGCATCATCATCGAGATCACCACGGGTCTTCGAGTCGGCTACGACGGAGCAAAAATGGCCGAAGCAACGCGCATTTCGCGCGAGGCCGGCATTCTCAAATCCTGATCGGCAACACGCTCGCCCGCGGGTGGGTCACTTGAGGCCCAAGGCCTCAAGTGCCACATCGCGGGTGATGTTGTAGTCGGCCTTGCCGCTGGGGCTGCGATACACAACGTCGACAAAGACGACGTGTTTCGGTGTTTTGTATGCGGCAAGACTCTTGCGCATTTCGTTTCGCAGCTCGTCCGCGCTCAGATGCGATTCGGGTTGCAGCGACACCACGGCGGTCACGGCGTTTCCGAAGCGATCGTCAGGCACGGCAACGACTGTGCAGTCGGCGACGCCGGGGACTGCACGCGCGACTACTTCCACTTCCTCGGGATAGACCTTTTCTCCACCTGTGTTGATGCATACCGACCCACGTCCGAGGAGATGCATGGTGCCGTCTTCGTCGATCACCGCATAGTCGCCCGGAACCGTGTACCGAACTCCA
>JBILKS010000184.1:0-3723 GCA_044376595.1 Ilumatobacteraceae bacterium
ACAGAAGAACTCGTGAGCAACGACGCAGTCGTGATGCGCTACAACGAGTTGCTGAGCGAGTGCGCGCTCGACTGAGCCCTCACAACTCGGTTGCTTCGGTATTTGCCTGTCTCATCATGCACCGTCACGGATCGGGCAGACCATCCCACGTATCGCACCATCCCACCTATCGCACAAGGTCTGAACTGGTGTTGAATAGAGGCGAGGGGGAAACGCCATGGGAGAACTCAACTTCAGCCGCATTCTGAAACGAGGGTTGCTGTACCCGCACAATCAAGCCGTCGTGGATGTCGGAAATGGGCACGTGGCCAACTACGCCGAGCACATCGATCGCGTCAGCCAACTGTGTCAGGCAATCACATCGCTCGGTGTGGCCCCCGGAGACCGTGTCGGCGTGCTTGCCGGGTCGAGTCATGCATATGTGGAGTTGTGGCAGGCATGCCTCTGCGGCGTGGCGGTGATCAATCCCCTGAACAGCCGTCTGGCTGCCGAAGAGTACGTGTACATCTTGAACGACTCCGGAACCGAAGTGATCTTTGTCGATGCCACGTTTGCACCAGTCATTGCATCGCTTCGCGACCGCCTTCCGCACCTGCGCACCGTGGTGCTCATCGGGCAGGGAGACGTCCCACACGACCACAAGTACGAAGATCTCCTGGCCGCCCACGCCCCCCGGCCCCTGCCGGCCGAACCCGATGACAACGCACCAGCCGTACTGATGTACACCGGCGGCACAACGGGCCTGCCAAAAGGCGTGGTGCTATCGCAAAAGGCAATCGCGCTGGTGGTGTACCGCAGCCAGATGTCGATGCTGCTCACCCCCGAGCATCGCTATCTCGCGTTCATGCCGATGTTCCACGTGGCCGGCATCATGACTTGGGCTCTGCTCGTTCCCACCGGAGGCTGCGTGGTCATTGTGCCGGCTTTCGAGCCAGTCACCGTGATGAAGGCAATGAAAGAGCACCACATCACCGCAACTGCCGGCGTCCCCACCATGTTCGGCCTGATGTTGCACCATCCGGACTTCGATCCCAGCGCATTTTCGGAACTCACCCTGCTGGGATACGGCGCCGCCCCGATGCCCGAGGCACTGTTGGCCAAGTTGATGTCGCTGAATCCGAACATTTCCTTTTATCAGGCGTACGGCATGACCGAATGCGCTGCCACGGTGTGCTCACTCACCGGCCACGACCACCGCATCGGAGGCGGAATCCTGAAGTCAGTGGGTCGCCCCTGCATCGGTGTTGAAATCGAAATTCGAGATCCACAGACAACCGTGGCGGTGCCGAGGGGCGAGGTGGGCGAAGTGTGGTTGCGGTGCGACTCGATGCTCACCGAGTACTGGAACAAGCCCGACGCAACCGCTGCCGCGATTGTCGACGGCTGGTATCGATCGGGTGATGCGGGCCGGATCGATGATCAGGGGTACGTGTTCCTGGCAGACCGCGTGAAAGACATGATCGTCTCGGGTGGCGAAAACGTCTATTCGTTGGAGGTGGAGAATGCGATCTCCACACATCCCGCCGTCAAGCAGGTGGCCGTAGTGGGTCGACCCCATGACATCTGGGGGGAGGCGGTGCACGCCTTCGTCGTGTGCGACCCGAACAGCGTCACCGACGACGAACTCTCGGCCCACGTACGGGCCCAAATTGCCGGGTACAAGGTGCCAAAGACGTGGACTTTCCAGTCCGAGCCGCTTCCGCTGTCCGGAGCCGGAAAGATCCTGAAACGGCTCCTTCGCGAGCAACTGCTCGACGTTTAGCACCACTTGGCTGGATAGCCTCACGGTCATGTCTGATCTCCAAAAACTCGATCCCGCCGTCTCCGAACTCGCCAAGGGCAAGAACTTCGGGACACTGTCGTTCCTTCTCCCCAGTGGCCGCATCGCCAGCCACGTCATGTGGGTCGACTCCGATGGCGAGCACCTGCTCATCAACACCGAGGTCGACCGCGCCAAGTACAAGGCCATGACCGCCAACCCGCAGGTCACCGTGGCCATCTGGAAGGCCGAAAACTCTTACGCCTACGCCGAAGTGCGTGGACGCGTGGTGGGCGAAATCCGTGGACCCGAGGCGCGTGCTCACATCGATGCCTGCTCCGAGCGCTACACCGGCAACAAGTACGGCGGCGAGATCAAGAGCGAGCGCGTCATCGTGAAGATTGCCGTCGAGCGTCAGCGCCACCAAAACCTCTGAGACGAGATCTTGAGCGCGAGGCTCGTCATCGAGTCAACGAAACTTGCGTAGGCCAGGTAGGGATCGAACCTACGACCAAGGGATTATGAGTCCCCTGCTCTAACCACTGAGCTACTGGCCCGCAGGTTCGTACGGACGAACCGGAAATACAGCTCGGGGGGTGGGGCTCGAACCCACGACCGACGGATTAACAGTCCGTTGCTCTGCCAACTGAGCTACCCCCGAAGGGCGCTTGGCAATCTATCAGCCGAGGCAGAAAATCAGTCGTCCAAAAAACCCCGGAGCCGAGCCGAATTGTGCGGATGGCGCATCCGGGCGAGTGTCTTTTGTTCGATTTGGCGGATGCGCTCACGGGTCACGCCGAATGTGGCGGCAACCTCGTCGAGAGTGCGCGGACGACCGTCGGCGATGCCGAAGCGCATGGCCACGATCTCGCGGTCTCGTTCGGGCAACGTCTCCAGCTCCACCTTGACCGACTCGATGAGTGCGTTGCGTTCGGCCACCGTGTTCGGCGACTCCGCGTTGGCATCGGCGATGATGTCCCCGTAGGCCCCGCCGTCACCGTCGTCGCCGAGTGGTGTGTCGAGGCTGATGGTCCCGATGGCGTACTGCATCAACTCGAGCACTTTTTCCACCGACAGGTCGCATCGATGCGCAACTTCCTCGGGGCTCGGGTCGCGTTCGAGCTCCGCCGTGAGGTCGCGCTCGACACGCTGAACGCGGTTGACCAGCTCCATCATGTGGGTCGGGATGCGGATATTGCGGCCCTGGTCAGCCATCGCGCGGGTCATCGCTTGTCGGATCCACCACGTGGCGTACGTGGAGAACTTGAAGCCCTTTTCGTGGTCGTACTTGTCGGCGGCGCGCATGAGGCCGATGTTGCCCTCTTGGACGAGATCGGCGAGTTGCAGTTCGCGACCGTCGTAGCGGCGCGCGATTGAGACAACCAAGCGAAGATTGGCCTTGACCATCTGGTCCTTGGCGGCCTGACCATCCTTCGCCGCCATTCTGAGGCGACGCTTTTCCTCGTGGTCGAGCACCTCGCCTTTCGACAAGCGTTCGACAGCCTCGATGCCGTCCTTGATGAGTTTGCCGAGACGGCGTTCTTCTTCGGCGGAGATGAGGTCGTGCTGGCCGATCTCATTCAGATACAGACGCATTGCGTCTGACCCGCGCTCGGTTGATCTCATGCCTGCAAGACTAGGTTTCCGCGAGAGGGTCGTTTTCCACCGGTGGAGTTTCTCCCCCGCTCAGCCAACCCAAGAGGAACGCCACTGCCGCATCGGCCGTCGCGCGGTTCTCCAGCGACTCGAGATGCAACCGTGCATCACGATCTCCACGCAGGATGTTGGGGTCGCTGACTCCCCTGTGTGAGGCCAGTTCGCGGCGTACAGCCGCCGCAAGGAGATTGATGGCTTCGGCCCGTCCATCGGCTTCGATGTCGATCACCGCGGCCCGCTCGAGCACTTCCCGTGCCTCGGGATCGGCGGCATCCAGGGCCGCATCGAGCACACCGCCGGCTTCAGCA
>JBILKS010000185.1:0-3716 GCA_044376595.1 Ilumatobacteraceae bacterium
CAGATCCGGCGTCGACCACCGAGTACGACACCGCGCCGTCACCGGAGCCACCCCAGACATACAACTGTGCAGGACGACCGAAATCCACCGTACGGGGATAGACGGAGATTGTTTGTTGATCCAACAAACCGAAATAGCGCACAGGACGAACCCATATTTGTGCGCTTCGCGGCCACTCACTGAAACCCATCACCGACGACTGAAACCGCCGCATCCAGTTGTTGTCGCCGGTTCTCACCGATGCCGACGACGACCAATAGTGAGTGCCGTTCAGACCGAATGCGTTGGACTCCCCGGGCATCGTGCATTCATTTCGCACTGCACCGTTCTTCAGGAACTCGCACATTGCTTCGAGTTCTTCGCGAGATGGAATATGCCAGTTGTCCTGGCCGTTGAGACTGAGGCGATCCACCAGAGTGGCACCAGTGCAACCCGAACTCGCCAATGCTGCCGTGTTGCCGGCACCGGTACCAATACCAACGGCTGACGCCACGTACCAGTTCGCAATTGCCTCGTTGCACACTGCCAACTTCGGATCCTGACCATTCTCTGCACCCGACCATCCGGCGGGCGCCACCTCGATGTACGTGCCCCACTTCTGCGGTGACGGCGCCACGTACACCACGGTCCCGCCACCGGGCCCCGGATCACCCACGCGGCACTTGAAGCCGAAACGACAGGCGACGTCGACGTCGACAGGGACGTCGGCTTGCGACGCAAAGTAGTTCGGCGTTTCGGAAACACTGGCCGTGACGATGCAGCGTCCGACATTGGTGTACGACAGAATGAGTGTCTCGGCATCGAGCGTGCACCCGGTCTCACCAGCGTTCGACACCACGTAGCTGATGTCGCGTGAGCTGGGGACGGACGCCGCACTCAATGTGACACTGCCGTCGACCGACCATGCAGTGACTGGCCCCGACCACGAAACGAGCTCGGCAACCGGAACCACGGGCTCGGCGAGTTGCTGTGCGGGAATTTCGGCCAACGCAACGGGGTTCTCGGCGATGTTTCCGGCAGCCGGATTCTCTTCCGGCGACGTGGAGGGCGTTGCCGCCCCGGCGCTGGTGGCTCCCTGTGATCCCGACGGGGCTGTCGTTGCCCCGGCTGCGGATCCACTCAGGGGTCTCACCAGATTCAGCCACCGTGTCTTGCCCTGTCGTAGGGCACACACCAAGTCGCCCGTGGCAGTGGTGCGAGTTGCTCCACGTGTGCGACAGGTCCCCGGCGAGGGATCGCCGGACGATGTGGCCAGCCACACCGACCCCTGTGCCGTTCTTGCACAGGCGTAGTTGACACCAGACACCTTCTTGGTCTGACCCGGGCGTTGGCACGCCGTTGCCTCGATCACTGCGGCATTGCGCACCCGAGTATCACTACATGCGGCGAGACCCACGAAACACGCGAATGCCACAGCAAGGACAACGAACTTCTTCATGCGTTTCGAACGTCACTCCGCTGCGAAACGGACCGTCGTGGTTCGTTTCTTCTTGGTTGTCTTCTTGGTGCGGGCATCCTTGACCGTTGCGGTGTACGTGACGGAGACAACGCATTCCCCCGTTTTGAGAACAACGATCTCGTCGTTCTTGATCTCGCACACCTTCTGGGCCGCCTTGGGAACCTTCGCCGAGAACTTTGTGGGCTTCACGCTCTTCAAGGTTGTCTTCGCAAGCGTGGTGTAGATCTCACCCAACTTCTGGTTCGGTTTGGTCTTGCCTGCTGAAGGCTTCGGCTGGTTGGGAGCCGGCTCGATGCCCAACACCGGATCATCGGGCGCCAGGGCAGCTGGCGTACTTGCTGCCTGCTGCTCGGTGAAATCGGACACGCTGAAGACCTGCGGTTCTTCACCCGGTTCGGTGATGGTGACCATTGATTCCTTGACCACGTATGCCGTGGTCTTTTCGCTCACCGTACGCACACTCGACTCTCCGATCGCCGACATGCCTTTTGCCGACAACGTGTACACCTTGGAAGTGTCGGTGTCGATCCCGCACGTTGTTGCGGGAAGCACCACGACGCACGACTTTCCGCCAGGAGTGGCAGTCACGCGAACAGTGTCGGAGTCGGCGTTCATCCCGGATGTATCGACCTCCACCACCAGGGTCGACGGCGACACAGCCACTTCGACTTTGTCCGGCTCGGACGGTGGCGCAGTCAGGTAATACACCCGGTTGAACTCTTCTGACGTACCGCCAGAGTTCACTGCCTGCACGGCAATCGTATACTCGGTTCCACGTGCCGCATTCGGAAGAACGCATTTGGCGTTTGCCTGCGCTGCCTCGCACTTGTAGTTGCCGGGCATTGCCTTGACGAGGTACTTCACCGCCGGCGAAGAGTCGGGGTTTGGCAGCACCTCCACCACGATGTCACGGAAGTTGGTGGTGAGGATCACGTCGTTCGGCGCGAGCGGTACATCGAGCGGCACGACACTGGGCGTTTGCTGCGACGGCAGCGAAGAACCGATCTTGTTGGATGCCGTGGCCGTGAAGCTGTAGCTGAATCCAATCTCCAACTCGGTGATCGTGCACGAAGTGGCAGGCACCGTGATGTCGCACGACAGATTTCCGTCGGTCGTCCGGATCACGTACTTGGTGATCGAGGTGTCGGAGTTGCGGGCAACCGTGATGGTGGCCTGCTCTTTGCCCAAGGTCACCCGGGGCACGCTGGGCGGATTCGGCTCCGCTATCGGCTTGATGTCGTTGAATGGAGCAGAGGCTTCCGAGAAGCCACCGTTGTTGAATGCCCGAGCAGCGACGCTGTACAAGGTTCCGTTGGTGAGACCGGTGAGGTCGCACGAGGTGACCGGGAGCACGATGGTGCACTTGGCGCCACCAGGTGTCGCAACCACCTCGTAGCCGTCCACGGCATCGGTCAACGACAGTCGCATCTCCACCGTGATTCGCGACTTGCCGTTGTCTGCCTTGGCGATCGTGGGTCGAGACGGCGGTGAATACACCAAGATGGGATTCGAAAGCGCAGAAGGATTCGATTCGCCGGTGGGATTGATGGCAACCGACTGGAAGCGATACGCAACATCACGTCGCAGGTTGGGGATCTCGCATTCCTTGGCAGGCAGCACCACTTCACAGGTTTGGTTGTCGGGGATCGACACCACACGAATCCGCTGGGCCGAACCACCCGCGCCCTGAACTGCTTCGACGTACACACGGGTGTCGCGAACAGTCGCAACGGCTGTGGGAACGCCAGGAACGAACTGAGGGCGAATGGTCTTTGCGGCGGTTGCGGCTGCAGAGTCGCCGCCGTCGTTCTTGGCCACGACTTTGACCGAATACGTGATCTCACCGTCGAGATCAACGATGTTGCATCGACTCTCCGGCGGAGTTTGAAGCGTCGACTTCACGGCGACGCCCGCGCTGGTGCAACTCTGTGCCGAAGACCCATCGGGGCGGTACGCAGTAGCCACGTAAGAAGAGGCGGGCCCGCCTTCTGTCTCGCGATCCCACGTCACGTTGATCACTCCCTTGGATCCGGCAACGCCAACGTTGCTGGGGGCGCCGGGCGGGGCAAGTGATCGAATCGACGTAGGTGCCAGCGAAGGTGTTTCACCGAATGCGTTAACGGCCTTCACGACCACGTCGTAGGTGAGTGCATTGTCGAGATTGGGTACCACGCACGATGTTGGTTGGGTGGTTGCTTCGCAGGTGGCGACTTTGGAATCGGCGATCCACACCTGGAACGATGCAACTGGTGTTTTG
>JBILKS010000186.1:0-3711 GCA_044376595.1 Ilumatobacteraceae bacterium
CCGTCGGTCCCCGCAACGAGAACAACAAAGCCGTCAGTGCGTATCGCCGCTTTCTCGAATGGGACATCGTCAAGCAACCCACGTCCACCCGTGTCGCAGAGAAAGTGCTCAGCCCCGTTCTCGGGAAGAGTTACGTGGTGTATGCCCGCAAGCCACTCCAGGCGGTACGTGCAGCATGAAATACGAGATTGCGATTCCCGGCGTGCTCACTCATGCCGAGCTCACCGACACGGCAAACTCGATCGCCGCGCTGCAACTTCCGAACGGCATGATCCCTTGGTTCGTCGGCGGCCATTGCGACCCTTGGAATCATGTCGAAACCGCCATGGCGCTCGACACCATGGGCCTGCACCACGAGGCACGTCGTGCCTACGAATGGTTGGCCGACATCCAGCGTCCTGATGGTTCGTGGCACAACTACTACCTCACCAACGGCGACATCGAAGATGCCAAGCTCGACACCAACGTGTGCGCGTACATTGCCGCGGGAGTGTGGCACCACTGGTTGTGCACCGGTGATCTCGCCACCGTCCACTCGCTGTGGCCGGTTGTCAGAGCCGCACTCGAGTGGGTGCTGGGATTGCGCAAGGAGAACGGCACCGTTCTCTGGGCCCGCGAAGTGGACTCGCAACCCTGGGACTATGCACTCCTCACCGGATCGTCGTCCATCCGACACGCACTGCGGTGTGGAGCAATGCTGGCGGCACTTCTCGACGACCATGCCGATCGCTACCTCCGCGCGGCCGATGCCATTGATCAGGTCGTGCGCAACGACCTCGGTGCATTCGAGCCCAAGGAACGATGGGCAATGGACTGGTACTACCCGGTGATGACCGGCACCATGGAAGGAACTCAAGCCAAGGGTCGTCTCGCTTCCCTGTGGAACACCTTCGTGATGGACGGTCTCGGCGTTCGTTGCGTCAGCGACGAACCGTGGGTCACCGCTGCCGAAACCGCCGAATGTGCCCTCGCACACGCGGCTCTCGGCGACGTCAACACCGCCAGCACCCTGCTGTCGTGGACGCGTCCGCACCGCAACAGCGACGGTTCCTACACCACCGGCCTGGTGCATCCCGAGAGCATCTCGTTCCCCCAAGACGAGCGCACCGCGTACACCGGCGCGGCCATCATTTTGGCGGCCGACTCCACAGCAGGAGTCGGCCCTGGTTCACGCTTGTTCAAGCACGGCGGCCTCGACCGCTAGCCAACGCGGCGAAGAATTCGCAAACTTCCGGTTGCGCTGACCTCCACGAAACGTCCACTGTGCAGTGCGGGGAGATAGATGTCCTCGTACGGAGGGCGCCCACCATCTGCGGGATCGGGAAAAACATCGTGAATGGCCAACAGACCACCTTGCGCAACGTGCGGAGTCCATCCGGCGTAGTCGGCCCGTGCAGGCTCCACGCCATGCCCGCCATCGATGAAGAGAAACCCGAGCGGAGTGGTCCACCAACGCGCAACCGTCGGTGATTCGCCCACCACGGCAATCACCACATCGTCGAGACCGGCGTCAGTGATGGTTCTCTGGAAACGCGGCAACGTGTTGAGTCGCCCGGTGTGCGTGTCGACCAACGAAGCGTCGTGCCACTCCCACCCAGCCTGATTTTCCTCACTGCCCTGGTGATGGTCGACAGCAAATACCACGGTTCCGATGTTCCGAGCAGCCGCGCCAAGCCACACCGTTGATCTGCCGCAGTACGACCCAACCTCGAGAATCGGCGCGCGAGCAGCATCCCCCGAGAGGGACACCGCCGCGGCGTACAACGCATCGCCTTCTTCTTCGGGCATGAAACCCGTGGCCGCCAATGCGTGGCGGCGCAACTCTTGGTCGATTACCAACCGTCCCAGTGGATGATGCTGTCGACGGGCGGGCGGGCGGCCGGCTTGAAGTCGGTGCCCTTGGTGTAGGCCAGCGGCGACAGACACACCTGCTGAACGGTGTCGAACGGAATGCCGAGGATGTCGGCAACTTGCTGCTCCATCATCATGTGCACGGTGGTCCATGCGGTGCCGAGACCACGAGCACGTGCGGCCAGCATGAACGACCACATGCCGGGAAGAATGTTGCCGAGCATCGATGCCGACATCATTGCGGGCGCTCCGTCGAGTCGGGCACCGACGGTGCAGCCGATGACCAACGCCGGAGCATCGCCCATATGCTGACCCAGATAGTCGGCGGAGTTGGCCGAACGCTTCTGCTGATCGTTGGCCTCGGAATCGCCCTTGTCGATCGAACCGATGTACACACCGTCCATCGACTTGTACATGTCGTAGCACTGACGATAGATCTCGCCGACTGCCTTGCGCTTCGCTTCGTCCTTCACCACGACGAAGTTCATCGTCATCATGTTGCTTCCCGAGGGTGACTGCATTGCAGCTGCGATGCACTCACGAATCACTTCGTCGGATACGGGCTTGTCGAAATCGAGGCGCTTGCGCACCGCGCGGGTTGTGCTGAGAAGTTCGTCTGGATTGAGAGGTAGTAATGCCACGGCGCGATCGTATCCCCGTGGCACGACCTCTTGCGTCACAGAGCCGGCAAGAGTCGATTGGCCCGCGCCACCTCGCCGAGCCAATGCCCGCTGGGCTTGACTGAGCGCTCCTGGGTGTCGCGATCCACAGCAACCAGACCGAACGTCGGGCCGTAGCCGTAGGCCCATTCGAAGTTGTCGAGAAGACTCCAGTACATGTAGCCGCGGATGTCGATGCCGTCGGCCAGGCACCGCAAGACACATTGCAGGGCATCGGTGACGTAGGCGATGCGCTCCTGGTCGTTGACCACGGCAATGCCGTTCTCCGTCACGACGATGGGAACGCCGCCCGTTTCCTCCCACGCGCGGCGGAGTGTGGCCTCCAGAGCCTGTGGGTAGTACTCGTATCCCATGATCGTGAGTTGGGCGTCACTGTCGGGCTTCATACGACCCTTGTGGTTGTAGCGCTCACGTGTGTATGTCTGGACACCGAAGAAGTCGTCACCTCGGGCAACTTCGAGGAATGGTGTCTCCAGACCATCCCAACCCTTCTGTCGATTTGCCTCCGCACGCACCAGGTCGTCGCCGTCACCCACCACTTGGAATTCCGCCATTGCAAGAGTGAGACCGACGGGCCGCGTGGAATGCGACTTCAACACTTCGCGCGACTTGCGATGCGCATCGCAGAACACTTCGTTCACGCGATTGCGTGCGTCGCGGTCCTGTTTGCCCGGCGGGAACTGTCCGATCAGATACCCGATAGTGGACACCATGTTCGGCTCGTTGATGGTGCACCAACGTTCCACATCGTCGCCGATGACCTTGACCACCTGCTCGCAATATCTCGCGAACAGATCAGCCGTGCGGGGATTCTCCCAACCGCCCTCGCGCGCAACCCATGTCGGAGTGGTGAAGTGATGCAAGGTGGGTACCGCGGCGATGCCGTTTTCCCGGCACGACTCGACCATGCGCTTGTAGTGCAGAATCGCGGCGGTGGAGAACTCGCCCTCACGCGGCTCGATACGCGACCATTCGACACTGAACCGATACGACTGAAGACCAAGCGATGCAATCATTTTGATGTCCTGCGGATACAGGTGATAGTGATCGCAGCAGTCGCCACTGGGCTCCGCACACGGTGTGCCCGGCGCGTGCTCCCACTCCCACCAGTCGTTGTTGATGTTGTTTCCTTCGACTTGGTGGGCAGCGGTGGCCGTCCCCCAGAAGAATCCTTCGGGGA
>JBILKS010000187.1:0-3701 GCA_044376595.1 Ilumatobacteraceae bacterium
TTTGCCGTTCTCATGGGACTCGGTGGTGGTTTCATCCGCGACGCTCTCCTCGGGAATCTTCCGGCAACTTCGCTGCGTGACCCATGGTCGATGGTGGCGGTTCTTGCCGGAATCGTCATCGTCGTGGTGATGGGTCGACACATCGTCCGCCTCTCCCCGATTCTCGATTTCCTCAATGCACTGGCGCTCGGACTTTTCGCCGTGGTCGGCGTGGCCCATGCCCGCGTCGCCGACCTGCCCTTCATCAACGCAGTGCTCATCGGAACCCTCTCCGCTGTTGGTGGCGGCATGTTGGTGTCCGTACTCCAGGGCCAGATTCCCAAAGTCCTCTTGGCCAGCACCCCACACGCCCTCTTGGCTGTGCTCGGGTCCATCACCTACGCCACCATCGCCATTTGGCAATCCACCGTCGCATCGTTCGCGGGGGTCGGAAGCGTGATCATCGCCCAATATCTGGTGGACCACTTCGACGTTCAGACGCGCCCGGCCGGCAAATCAGCCTCCTCGCCGATCGATGACGCCGACTGACCGACTCACGTAATCACTTGACATTGATGACATGATTTTGGAATCATGTCTCTTGTGTCCAACGAGTCTCCCCCCTCAGAGAAAACATCCGGGTGGACTTTCCTCACCAATCATTCTCACGTCCTGATCTGCATCGCCCAACAACCGGATGTTCGTCTGAGCGAAGTGGCCAGCCGAGTCGGCATCGGCGAGCGTGCGGTGCATCGCATCGTTCATGAGCTGATCGACGCCGGCTATCTCTCGGTGACCAAGGAAGGTCGACGCAACATCTACGACATCGACCTCGATCGACCTTTGCGCCACCCACTCGAATCCGACCATCACATCCGTGCGGTGGTCGTTCCTCTCCTCACTCCACTCCTCACTCCTCTCCTCAAAAGCAAGCGAGCCTGATCATGTTGGCAACAACCCTCACCGACAACCTTCTCACCGCGCCCGTCATTGCATTCGTGGTGGCTTTGCTGGCCACGCTGTTTCGATTCGAAATCCGGCTGCCGGAGTCGCTGTACCCGATTCTCTCCACATTCCTTCTCATTGCCATCGGTGTCAAGGGCGGCAAGGCTCTTGCCGCGTCGTCGCTCTCGGACATCTGGAAGCCGCTGATTGCCTCGGTGATCATCGGAGTCATCACCCCGATCATCGCGTTCTTTGCGATGAAAGTTCTCGGGCGGATCGACACCATCAATGCCGCGGCGCTGGCGGCGCACTACGGGTCCGTTTCTGCCGTCACCTTCACTGTGGTGCTGTCGTCGCTCGACTCGCGGGGAATGAGTTACGAAGGATTTGTCGCGGGACTTCTGGCCGTGCTCGAAATCATCGGCATCGTCGTGGCACTCTTCCTCGCTCGTGGCAAGACTCAGGAAGCAGGATGGAAAACTGCGCTCAGCGAGGTTGTTCGGGGACGCAGCATTGCTCTCCTGCTCACCGGCCTCATCATCGGCGCTGTCGTCGGCGCGGAGCGTCTCGCCCCCACCGACCCATTGTTCGTCGGTCTCTTCGGAGGCGCCCTGGCCCTTTTCCTCATCGAAATGGGAGTCATCGCAGCCGAACGCCTGCGTGACATCAAACAGACCGGGTTCCGCGTTGTGGCGTTGTGCATCGCAATTCCCATCGTCAACGGATTCGTCGGAGCGCTCCTCGGTTCGGTGGCTGGCCTGTCCACCGGTGGCGTTGCGGTCATGGCCACGCTGGCCGCCAGCGCCTCGTACATCGCCGCCCCGGCAGCGGTGCGTATCGCCCTGCCCGAAGCGAGTCCCGGGCTGTACGTAACAGCCTCTCTCGGCATCACCTTCCCGTTCAATCTCACAGTCGGGATACCGCTGTACATCGCAATGGCCGAAGCACTCGGCTGACATCCACCGTCACCATCGGAGAACGCACATGAACACCGTCATTCGTCAACTAGTCACCATCATCGCCGAATCTGTTGTCGAGCAAAAACTCATCGACGACATCAAACGTTGCGGGGCCAAGGGTTACTCCGTCAGCACGGTGCGAGGCGAAGGCGTCACCGGCAATCGATCACTCGATCTCACTGGCCCGAGCATCCGACTCGAAACCGTCGTCACCGACAAAGTGGCGGAGAAGATCATGGAAATGCTCGCCGCTCAGTACTTCGACAAGTACGCGACGGTCGCGTGGATCACCGCTGCACACGTTGCACGTCCGGGCCGATTCTGACCCGCAACCGCAGGTCGGTGAGGCTCTCCCACCTACACTCCGCGACGTGCAACCTTTACTCGTGCCGGTGACGCTGTCGGGAGACCATTGCAGACTCGAAGCAATGAGAATCGACCATGCCACCGGCCTGCTCGATGCCGCTCGTGAACCACGACAGTCTTTTCGGTTCACATGGGTTCCCCAGCCCGACGCCGCCGACGTGCGCCGGTACATCGACAACGCGCTGCGCGACTTCGAGGCGGGCACGGCGTTGCCGTTCGTCACCCTCTCGGCAACGACTGGCCTCGTCGTGGGGTCGACTCGATTCATGAACGCCGAACACTGGCCAAGCGGCAACGGACATCCCTCGCCGAACACCCTCCCCGATGCCATCGAAATCGGCTCTACTTGGCTCGCGGAGACCCACCAAAGATCGGGTATCAACACTGAAGCGAAGTTGATGATGTTGGATCATGCATTCCACGTCCTTCAGGTCAAACGTGTCACCTTCAAGACCGATGCCCGCAATCTTGTCTCGCGACGCAACATCGAGCGCACCGGCGCACAACTCGACGGTGTGATCAGGCGACACATGAACGCCACCGATGGTGGATTGCGCGACACCGCTCTCTATTCGCTCCTGCCCGACGAATGGGTGATTGCCCGCGAAAAACTTGCTGCCCGTTTACACCGGTGACGTCTGACAGCCGAACTGCTCAACTCCAGGCCCCTGAAGTTTTTGCTCGCTTGGATGGCGCCAGACGACCAACTTCCGCAAGAGTCAGGGCACTCGATTCGCGTTCACAAGGAGCTCCAACATGTCCGTCTTACAAGAAGTTCTCGCCGCCAATGCCTCGTACGTCGCCGAGTTCGGTGACAAGGGCTCGCTCGCACTCCCGCCGGCCAGACACTTTGCGATTCTCACATGCATGGACGCTCGCCTCGACCCTGCAAAGTACGCAGGCTTGGCCGAGGGCGATGCCCACGTGATTCGCAATGCCGGTGGACGAGCCAGCGACGACGCCATCCGTTCGCTTGTGATCTCCTACAAACTTCTCGGCACAGCAGAGTGGTTCGTTATCCATCACACCGATTGCGGCATGGAGTTCTTCACCAACGAGATCATGAGCGGACTCCTCGCTTCGAGCCTCGAGACGGCGCAACTCGGTGCCAGCGGCTTCGTCGATGTGGGGACACGTCCCGGGTCGACCGAAGGTCGCTACATCAACTGGCTCACCATCGCCGACGCCGAGGGCAGCGTGGTGGAAGATGTGGCAAGAATTCGCAATCACCCGCTTGTTCCCAGCGGCATTCCGATTTATGGCTACATCTACGACGTGCGTTCCGGTCGACTTGTTGAAGTTCCGGCGGCCACGGCTGCCGGCAAGGCTCGCTGAGCCCTGGGGCTAAGTCACGCCATCCGTCGCTGTTTGCTGTACCTTCACCGCAAGAGCCTTGATGAACAGGGACAAGACCTGAAGCGCAATAGCACTGCTCGGCACCCCGTCGGGCTG